>JBLGAT010000003.1:0-73722 GCA_047612485.1 Psychroserpens sp. | reverse complement strand
AAATTGACTAACCTCCCAAGGATATTTAAATCTTCCTCCTAAATCTGTAACAAAATCCCCTTTTGTATCAATCTCATCAGGGTATACATTTAATAGATTATTGATCGCTATATTTCCAGATATTCTATCGCTAAAATTATACCCAATTATCAAATCGGTAATAACTTTACCAGAAAAGGTTTGGTCATAGGCAGCATCATCTAATGGAAGAGGTCCATTACCAAGGTCTGCTCCATTCAATCCGTTATTGGAATGCTGCCAAGACACTTCCCCAAAATAAGTATTGTTCAAGGCAAAATTCCAATCACTAATGTTATAATCAATTCCCAATAATACCTTTGATTTAGGTCTAGCAGATGTAATTCTTGATTGTTCTTTTCTATTAAATATTTCATACCCATTTGCCGCAAGTAACTCTGGAGTACCAATTTCCCCATCTATAGTCGTTTCATTAAAATTAGCTGCAAGGGTCAAACTAAACATACCATTCCCTATTTCCAAATTTCTGTAATTGGCAACCAAATCTACCCCAGAAGTCTTGGTATTAACTGCATTGACAAAAAATTTGAGACTTGTAATAGAATTGTCCAAAAGAATTTGTTCTACAGGATTTGTGCCGGTATTATCCCCATCAAACCCAATTTCTCCAGTAAATAACACCCTATCATCAACCTTAACATTATAATAATCTACAGACAATGATAAATTGGCTACTGGTTTAAAAGTGATACCAGCAGAAATATTTTTAGAGGTTTCTGCTGTCAATTGTGGTACTCCCAAGCCATCTCTAATAACTGGATCTACATTATTAAATGTTCCTTGATTGGAAATAGTTCCTCCTGATACCAAAGTTTGGATGTTACTTAAATAGATCTGATGTAATGAAGGAGCCCTAAAACCAGTACTATATGAAGCCCTCAGGGCTCCCTTTTTATCTCCCAACAAATATCTGCCACTTACCTTCCAAGAAATATTGTCCCCAAAATCACTAAAATCTTCATATCTGATAGCGCCTCCAATCAAAAATTTATCTGTAGGCTCCCATTCCAAATCTCCATAAACCCCATAATTATCCCTAGTGGCTTCCACTGCATTACTTGGCTGTAAACCTGGAAAGGATTGTGCACCACCTCCTGCATAAGAGGCTGGTTGTCCTGCCTCAGCAGTAAAACGTTCATTTCTTACCTCGGCACCAAAAGCAATACTTGTCCTTCCAAAATTTTTAGAAAAATCTAGATTTGCCAAAGTATTACTAAAGGTGTATGCCCCTACATCAAATGAAGTTGGACTTGCTGAACCTAAAGATGGATTCAATGAATTATTGACTTCATAATCCACAGCATTTCTACCATAGGTTCCGCTCAAATCAACATCTAATCCCAAAAGTTCAATTTGAACCCCAACCGTTGAGTTATTATCTCTAATATCTGTTTCAAAAGTAGGCTGAAAGCCTTGGTATTCAGTACCAGCTTCATGTAATAAATTGAAAGGGTCACTCACCCAATATGGAGCTCTATATAATGCAAAACTTTTTCCTGTCCGATAGGTCATACCGCCAAAGGTGTAAAATTTACCCTTTCCATTTTTAAAGGGTATCCCTGCGTTAAAAAAAGCATCTCCTTTCTTTAATTCTGGTTGTCCCACTGTCATACCTAAATCTGGATTCCTTGAAAGCCAATCTCCCCAAGTTGGGTCATTTGCTGCAACTCCAAATAAAACATCCTCTCCTGGAGTGCCTGCTCTATTTGTTTGTTCTTGTTGATAATACCCAAATGTCAAATTCAAATAGCCTCCATTTTCCCCAATAGATATTGAAGAATTCAAATCAGCTCCTAGACTAAAGCCATCGCCTTCAGTTGTAACACCAGATTTTATATTAACAGTTGTAAACTCAACATTAGTCTTCAATACCATGTTAATAACCCCAGCTATGGCATCAGAACCATATTGTGCTGAAGCGCCATCTCTTAATACCTCGATACGCTCAATTGCCGCTGCTGGAATACTTTTCAAATCCACTCCAACTTCTCCCTTTCCAGGTGTATCATTTATATAAACCAACGCACTTTGATTTTTTCTTTTCCCGTTTACCAAAACTAAAGTTCTACTTGGACCTAAACCTCTTAAATCAGCGGGGTCAAAATGTGCTGTTGCATCTGAAATTGTTTGATTGGTAGAGTTGAATGATGGCACTTTGTAGGTCAACATTTTATCTATGGTAGGCTGTCCAGTATTAACAAGCTCAGCAACTCCAATATTATCAATTGGTACCGAAGAATCCAATATTGTTCTTGGCTTTGACCTATTTCCAACAAGTATAACCTCATCTAACACGACTCCTTCCTCCAGTGAAACTTGTATAAAATTGTCATTGGCGATATTTATCTCAGAAGTTTTATATCCAATGGATGATATAATTAGAGTTTTAGGAAAATCCATTATTTCAATAGTGAAATTTCCATCAAAATCTGCTATTGTACCTTGGGATGTTCCCTTAATAACAACATTAGCTCCAGGTAATGGTTCTCCAGTAGATGCGTCTTTCACTGTGCCTTTTACAACAGACTGTGCCATCATAAGTCCAGGAAGCCATAAAAGAAATAATAAAACTGTTTTTTTAATAAAAGTCTGTTCCATATTTCAAATGTTTCGTTAATTATTATTCCTAATTTAACTAAATTTTGTGATTTATTACAAAAATATTCTAGGTTTAACAAAGTGGTTCCTCTAAAAAAAATCAATTACAAACAATCTAAATGTTTCAGCTTACCCCGATACTTCTTACATTTGCCACTCAATTAAGCTATTATAAATGTATAGAAGTGAAACCTGTGGCCAATTGAGGTCATCAGACATAGATAAAGAAGTAGTCCTATCCGGATGGGTGCAAAAAGTAAGGGATAAGGGATTTATGATTTGGGCCGATCTAAGGGACCGTTATGGCATTACCCAATTAATTTTTGATGAAGAGCGTACCTCAAAGGAAATTATGGAACAGGCCAGATCCTTAGGTAGGGAATTTGTGATCCAGATACATGGCAAAGTCATAGAGCGTTCCTCCAAAAACCCCAACATGCCCACCGGGGATATCGAAATATTGGTATCAAACCTAGTTGTACTGAACAAATCGTTGCTTCCGCCATTTACGATAGAAGACCAGACGGACGGTGGTGAGGATATCCGAATGAAATACCGCTATTTGGATATTCGTAGGAATCCAGTAAAAAACAATCTTATTTTTAGGCATAAGATTACCATGGAGGTAAGGAAATACCTTTCAGACCAAGCTTTCATTGAAGTGGAGACCCCTTATCTTATAAAATCCACTCCGGAAGGGGCAAGGGATTTTGTGGTTCCAAGTAGAATGAACGAAGGTCAGTTTTATGCCCTTCCCCAATCGCCCCAAACATTTAAGCAGTTGCTAATGGTAGGGGGAATGGACAAATATTTCCAAATTGTAAAATGTTTTAGGGACGAGGACCTCAGAGCAGACCGTCAACCTGAATTTACACAGATCGACTGCGAAATGGCCTTTGTGGAGCAGGAAGATATATTAAATGTGTTCGAAGGGCTGACAAGACATCTTCTGAAAGAAATTAAAGGCGTTGAAATCGGGGATTTCCCTCGAATGACCTATGACGATGCTATGAAAAAATACGGGAACGATAAGCCAGATATTCGTTTTGGAATGGAGTTTGGCGAATTGAACGCTGTGGCCCAACACAAAGATTTTGCCGTCTTCAATGATGCGGAACTGGTTGTGGGAATAGCAGTTCCAGGAGGAGCGGCATACACGAGAAAAGAAATTGATGCCCTTATCGACTGGGTAAGAAGACCCCAAGTAGGGGCCAAGGGAATGGTCTATGCCAAATATAACGAGGATGGTAGTTTTAAATCTTCTGTTGATAAGTTCTATGACGAAAAAGATCTTTCCCTATGGGCAAAAGCAACCAATGCCCAACCAGGGGATCTAATCTGTGTGTTATCTGGAGAGACACTCAAGACCAGAACACAGCTGAGTGCTTTGCGAATGGAATTGGCACAACGATTAGGGTTGCGGAACAAAGATGAATTCGCACCGTTATGGGTCATCGATTTTCCATTGTTGGAGTTGGATGAGGAAACTGGGCACTACCATGCCATGCACCATCCTTTTACCTCCCCAAAACCTGGCCAAATGGAATTGTTGGATAGTGACCCGGGAGCCGTAAAGGCCAATGCCTATGACCTGGTTTTGAATGGAAATGAAATTGGGGGTGGCTCTATCCGTATCCACGATAAGGAAACCCAAGCGACCATGTTCAAGCATTTGGGCTTCACCGCAGAAGAAGCAAAAGCCCAATTTGGGTTCTTGATGGATGCCTTTCAATACGGTGCCCCTCCCCATGGTGGGTTAGCGTTTGGACTGGACAGATTGGTAGCCATCTTGGGCGGACAGGAAACAATTAGGGACTTTATTGCCTTTCCAAAAAATAATAGCGGAAGGGATGTGATGATAGACGCCCCTGCCTTTATAGATGAGGCTCAATTAAAGGAATTAAGTCTTAAATTAGATATTCAATCATAACATAAAAATCCCGTTTCAAAAATGGGATTTTTTATATCCTATGACTCAGAACAAACCTATACTTACCCGTTTTTTAATTTGGCGCGCCAAACATATATCACAAAGGCAATTTGTATATATACTTAGTATATTAATTGGTTTTACCTCCGGGGTTGGTGCCTTGATCCTAAAAAACCTAACACACTTCTTTCAGCATTTGTTGGAAGGTAATGTGGTGAGATACTATCACAATGCCTTCTACTTTGTATTTCCGATAATCGGTTTGGCCTTGGTATACCTCATTATAAAATATGTTATTAGACATAAGGTAAGTCATGGTATTCCCTCAACACTTTTTGCTATTTCCAAACGGAAGGGTATTATAAGGAAATACCAAATGTTTGGTTCTATACTAACGGCTCCTCTTACTGTTGGATTCGGGGGATCCGTAGGTTTGGAAGGTCCTACCGTGTCTACAGGTGCCGCCATTAGTTCCAATATCGCGAGGATGTTCCATATGAACCAAACCACTCGTAATCTCTTGATTGGTTGCGCAGCTGCCGGTGCCTTGTCCTCCATTTTCAAAGCACCAATTGCGGCCATCATTTTTGCAATAGAAGTGTTCAGTCTTGACTTGACCATCGCCTCGATGTTGCCCTTGCTTTTGGCTTCCATTTCCGCAATAATAACATCTTATTTTTTCTTCGGATCCGATGTATTGCTCCCTTTTAAGATTGAGGACAGTTTTAAGATCGTTGATGTCCCATTCTTTATTGCCCTTGGCCTTGTAGCTGGAATCACTTCAATCTATTTTACGGAGGTATATGATAGGATGCAAAAATTATTTGACAAAATAGATTCTCCAATTAAACGCTTATTATTGGGGGGCTCTCTATTGGGGGTTCTCATTTATCTTGTGCCTCCGCTTTACGGGGAGGGATTTGAAGTGATCAACAACCTACTTAAGGGAAACCCAGAAAAAGTCCTGGAAAATAACCTATTTAATCTAGACTTATCAAATATCTGGATGGTGATCGGATTATTGGCAGGCCTTGTAATCTTTAAGGTTATTGCCAGTGCATTGACCTTCGGCGCAGGGGGAGTGGGTGGTATTTTTGCCCCAACTCTTTTTATGGGCAGTATTATGGGTAATTGCCTCGCCAAAATAATCAATAATATTGGTGTTTTCAAAAACCAGATTTCTGAAAGCAACTTTACCTTGGTGGGCATGGCCGGACTCATGGCTGGGGTATTACATGCACCATTAACGGCTATATTCCTTATTGCAGAAGTTACCGGGGGTTATGAATTGTTTATCCCTCTAATGATAACCTCAGCCCTTTCCTATTCGATCACCAAATATGTCCATCCGCATTCCGTTTACAATATGGAGCTGGGGCGCAAAGGGGAATTGATCACCCATAACAAAGATCATGCGGTTTTGACCCTCATGGATATGAATAAAGTAATTGAAGATAACTTTATATCCATTTATCCAGAAATGACCTTGGGGGAAATCGTACATAAAGCTGTCGTTAAATCGAGTCGCAACATCTTTCCCGTCATTAACAAAACTGACAACACCCTATTGGGAATTATTCTTTTGGATGATATCAGACCTATCATGTTCGACCAAACTTTGTACAAAGAGGTACTTGCACAAGATGTAATGCAACCCGCCCCAGAAATCATTAATGTAGATGAGGATAAAATGACGGATATCATGCAAAAATTTCAAGATAGCGGTGCGTGGAACCTTCCTGTAATAAAAGATGGTAAATATCATGGATTTGTTTCTAAATCCAAGCTATTGACGGTCTATAGGAGAAAATTGATCAATTTTACAAAATAAGAATCCTAATGAAAATCAAATACTTTATCATCGTTATTCTTCTAGCCTCCTTGGGTAGTATTATATATGGCTTTACCATTATGGAGGCTAATCCCGTAATTGCCAACAAGTATATTGGTTTTGGAACCGTTGGCATCTTTCTTATTGCAATGCCCCTTTTCCTGATAAAGGAGAGCAAGGGCAAAAAAGTAAAAGATTACATGTTAACCGAAGAAAATATTCGAAAAATGCAGGCAAAAAAAGAGGAAAAGCCTGATAATCAATAATTTTACTTCCCTTTTGCTCTTTTTTCTACGCGTTCTCCCGAAAAAACATAACTTAGTAGTTCAAACTATTTGTTTATTTTTTAATCTTTTATTGAATGACTGGAATTGTTAAATTTTTTAATGTGTCCAAAGGTTTCGGATTCATTACCAATGACGACACCGGAAAAGACATTTTTGTACATGCTACAGGATTGAACGGTGTTGAGTTAAACGAAGGTGAAAAAGTAGAATACCAAGAAGAAGAGGGCAGAAAGGGTGTGGTTGCAGCACAAGTGCAAGTAATTGGATAATATATTTTATTTTGCTAGAAACAAAGAAGCCTCCCAATTGAAAGGCTTCTTTCATTTTCAACCTTTTTGTATTAAAGCTATTAATTGAGGTTTCTTCTCTGTATAAAGAACTTTTTCAAAATAGCGGAGGCTTCATTTTCCATAATCCCTCCTTTGATTTTTGTTTTGGGATGGAGGGTAGCTCCCATTACCCCACAACCTCTTTCAACATCCGTAGCGCCATAAACTATATTGCTGATTTGACTCCAGTAAAGGGCCCCCGCACACATCTGACAAGGCTCCAAAGTGACGTAAAGGGTACAATTATGTAAATATTTACCGCCTAAGAAATTAGCTGCAGAGGTTATTGCCTGCATTTCTGCATGTGCTGTAACATCATTTAACTGCTCCGTTAAATTATGGGCTCGGGCAATAATTCTATTTTCTATCACAATAATGGCCCCAACGGGAACCTCACCCTTGTCAAAGGCAGACTCAGCCTCCTGTAGGGCTCTTTTCATGAAATAGGCATCATCCATTTTTAAATCCATACCCCCAAAATTACAATTTTAACCCTTTATTCCACTCTATGAAAAAATGAATTTAGTGTACATTTGCCTGAAGCCATGAAACATCTAGAAAAAATAAACTTCCCAGCAGATCTTCGACAGTTAAAAATTGTTGATCTCCCCGATCTTGCAAAAGAATTAAGGGCATTTATCATAGATATTATAGCCACAAAGGAAGGGCACCTAGGTGCAAGTCTTGGGGTTGTGGAACTTACAATAGCCCTTCATTATGTGTACAACACTCCATTGGACAAATTGATTTGGGATGTAGGCCACCAAGCATATGTTCACAAAATACTTACAGGTAGAAAAAATCTATTTGAAACCAACCGCCAGTTGGGAGGTATCAGTGGTTTTCCAAATCGTAAGGAAAGTGCATATGATGACTTTGGAACAGGACACAGCTCTACTTCCATTTCAGCTATTTTAGGAATGGCCATTGCCTCAAAAATCAAAGGGGATAATGACAGGCAGCATATTGCCGTGATCGGTGATGCCTCCATAGCGAGCGGTATGGCCTTTGAAGGATTGAACCACGCCGGGGTCACGGATACCAATGTCCTGATCATTCTGAATGATAATGCCATTGGCATAGACCCAAGTGTTGGTGCCCTAAAAAAATACTTGACCAACGTTAAAAAGGGAACTGCCAAGGAAGAGAATATTTTTGAATGCTTAAATTTTGATTATTCCGGACCAATAGATGGCCATAATATAAACGTTTTAATAGGAGAGCTGAAGCGCCTTAAGACAGTAAAAGGCCCTAAACTATTGCACATTATTACCACCAAGGGCAAAGGACTACAGCAAGCCGAGGCCGATCAGGTTACGTATCATGCCCCAGGGAAATTTGATAAATTGACCGGGGACCTCATTCCAAAGTCCACCCAAGAGGGCCCTCCCAAATACCAAGACGTATTTGGGCAGACCATCGTGGAGCTGGCACAAAAAAACAAATACATAATAGGTATTACCCCCGCAATGCCAACCGGAAGTTCCCTTAAATATATGATGGAACAGATACCCGATAGGGCCTTTGATGTAGGTATTGCGGAGCAACATGCAGTAACTATGGCGGCCGGAATGGCTGCAGATGGACTGGTACCATTTTGCAACATTTATTCCACCTTTTTACAAAGGGCCTACGATCAGGTCATACATGATGTGGCCCTACAGAAATTGCCCGTGATATTCTGCTTGGACAGGGCAGGATTGGTCGGGCAAGATGGTGCAACCCACCATGGGGTCTACGATATAGCATATCTGAGATGTATCCCCAATATGATCATTTTTGCACCAATGAACGAGGTGGAGCTTAGAAATATTATGTATACCGCCCAGTTTGGGTTGGAAGGACCTATTGCCATAAGATACCCAAGAGGTAGAGGGGTCCTAAACAATTGGAAGCAACCTTTCCAAAATATAACCATAGGGACCGCTGAAGAATTACAGAAAGGAACAAAAATCGCGGTCCTATCGCTCGGACATATTGGAAACAGTGTTAGCGAACTGCTTTTGGAATTTAATGGCTCCAAGAAGATCGGGCATTACAATATGCGTTTTGTAAAACCAATGGACGAAAAAATGTTGGAAACGGTCTTTATCAATTACGAACACATTATTACCATAGAGGATGGTTCCAAAATTGGAGGAATGGGAAGTGCCGTCTTAGAATTTGCAAATCGTATTGGATCTGAAAAGAAGATAAAAATATTTGGTGTTGACGATACATTTATAGAGCACGGTAGTGTTGAAGAGCTACAGGCCCTGTGCAACATAGATGTACTGTCCCTTAAAAATTATATAAATGAGATTGTTTGAGTCCCGTTGCACGAAAGTCAAAAAATGGACTGTTACCTTACTGTTTGCCTTTAGTCTTTCCGCAACCATCGCACAAGATACCATTCCCCTAAAACAACCATTAGATTCAACCGTTGTAGACACCACAACAGTTGACACCATTGTGATCCGTGCCGTACAAACCAAGATCAAGAACATTCCAAGAAGTGTAAACCTTACCAATCCCATAGTATCCTTCAAAAAGACAAAAGCAAGGACCAAAGAATTCAAACAATTTAAAGTGCCTTCTTTCTGGCTTAATGAAAATGTCCTGAAAATCAACTTTAATGAAGTTGCCTTCGTCAATTGGAAAGCTGGGGGTGATAATTCCATAGCCGCAGCTGGCAACCTAAAGTTTATGAAGAATTATAAATTCAGGTACATTCAATGGGACAATGATCTGGAGTTTAGGTATGGCCTCAATGCCCAAGAGGGACGTAAGATGAGGAAAACGGAAGACCTTATACGATTGGGTTCCACTTTTGGTTATAGAAGGGACACCCTCAGCAATTGGTACTATTCCGTGAAGGCAAATTTTAACACCCAATTTTCAAATGGTTATAAATATCCGGACAGAACAACCCCTGTTTCTAGATTTATGGCACCTGGATATTTGTTTTTGGGAGCGGGTACCTCGTTCATCCCAGAGGGAAAAGATTTCAATCTTTATATTTCTCCGATCACGCAAAAAATTACCTTTGTACAAGATCAGACCTTGGCCAATCAAGGGGCTTTTGGGGTAAAAAAAGCCGTCTATGATCTCGAGGGGAACTTGGTCTCGCCCGGTAATAATATATTCATGGAATTTGGTTTCCTAATTACCAATACGTGGCAGAAACAAATTTTTGACAATGTGTATTTAGATCACAGGGTAAATCTCTATACGGACTATCTCCGAAGGTTCGGGAACATAGATGTGGATTGGGAGCTCAATGTAAAGCTGGTAGTCAATAAATACATAGAGACCACCATAGGCACCCAGCTCATCTATGATGATGATATTAAGTTTGAAGAGATCCAGGCCGAGGATGGTACTATTGTTGATTCCGGGGGACCCAGGATACAATTCAAGCAACTTTTGGGCGTTGGTGTTGCCTATGCCTTTTAAAGTTGCCTTCCCATTATTTTATTATGGATATGTACCGCGGCACCATCGGATAGACTGGCAACATAACAACAGGTATTCAAGAGAATTTGATAAATAGAAAGGTCTTCCGTACGTTGGTAAAAAGCAGGTAAGGTCTTTATCACTAGCCTATCATAATTGGAAGCATTCCCTCCTTCTGTTCCATTAACCAAGGCGCTTGTATATACATCCAGGATATCAGATATAATCCTATACCCTGCTATTTCCTTTTCTATAACTTCCTGTGATTGGTATACCTTTTCAACACTTAGTTGTATGATATCGGAAATCTGTGCCTTGTACTTACTTTTATCCAATAATGATACCCCAAAGGTGCCGTTTAGGATAGCTTCCTCATTTTCAACAAAAACATCGATCACATCAGTAATCAAGGTGCTGATCGCCAAAGCACGTAAATAGCTAAGTCGGTCTTCCATATAGACCATTTCGTGATATTTCTTGGTATTGATCGTATCCTTTACCAAATTGATCAAATATTCCAACGCAAAATCTTCAGGGATCAATCCTAGATTTATCCCATCCTCAAAATCAATAATAGTATAACAGATGTCATCTGCCGCTTCAACCAAATAGGTCAAGGGATGTCTCGAAAAAGAGGTGTCCTCGCCCTTTCTGGTTTCATTTAACCCAAGTTCTTTTGCTACTTCCCCAAAGAAATGTCGCTCCGTCTGGAAAAAGCCAAACTTCTTGTCCGCAATATGCGCGGTGGGTTTTTTGGGCAAGGATTCTTTGGGGTATTTCATAAAGGCACCAAGGGTAGCATAACTAAGTCGTAATCCTCCCTGCACCCCTTCCCTAGTTTCCGTCAATAACTTTAGCCCATTGGCGTTGCCTTCAAAATCTATAATATCCTGATGTTCCTTATCGGACAATTTTGTACGATAGTGTTGTCCATTCCCAGTTTTGAAATATTCCCCGATGGCCTTTTCGCCGCTGTGTCCAAATGGTGGGTTTCCTATATCATGGGCAAGGGCCGCTGCTGCAACTATAGCGCCAAAATCATTAAAATGATACCCATGTACCTGCTTTAAATATGGGTGTTTCTCCAATATTTTTTTTCCTGCAATCCTTCCTAAACTTCTTCCAACAACGGAAACCTCCAAACTGTGGGTAAGCCTTGTGTGCACGAAATCTGTTTTTGATAACGGGATCACCTGTGTTTTGTCCTGAAGACTCCTAAAGGCAGCCGAAAATATGATGCGGTCATAATCCACTTCAAACCCCAAGCGGGTCTCATCCTGCTCCTTTCGTAACCTTTTGTGGGTATCCCCTTGTCTTCTAAGGGATAGCAACTGTTCCCAATTCATAGTTAAATATTTGAAGTCGCAAGATACATTTTAAAGCATTTCCTTGCCAAATTGTCGCCATCTAAAACCAATGTTCCCCTATATATTATAAATCCATTCTACAGATCACGATTATAATCTTAATAATTCCTTAATCTAAAATTAACTTCAAATTGGAGATAATGTCCGATTTTGGCCAAGTCTATAGACATTCTTTGGATTTCATAATAGATTAGTTTTTGTCAACTGTTTATAGAAATCGACGAGCTACCCTTGGCCAGGGTAGCTTTATTTCTATATTTTAGAAGGCTTTAAATATGTTTTAAAATTAATCTGAAGGTAATGTTAACTTAACATTGGGGTTGGTTATTTGCAGCGACAAAAACTAATAACGATGAAAATTAGAATTCTTACAGCAGGATTGTTCTTGCTGGCAATAACTTCAAGTTTTGGCCAAGTAACAGAAGCTCCTGCTTTTGGAAAGGGACTGTTTAATTTAGTAGGAAAGGATAGTACCTTTACCATGAAAATTGCTGCCAGAATGCAATTTTTAGGAGTTGCTTCCTGGCAAAAAGAAGATGGTGGTGGTCTTGTAAATCCTGAATCCAATTATTTGGTAAGAAGGGCCCGTTTAAAATTTGACGGTTTTGCATATACCCCTAAACTAAAATATAAATTAGAACTGGGATTATCCAATAGAGATATTTCCGGAGGTTCAGAATTCACAAGTGATGCCCCAAGGTATATTTTGGATGCCGTCGTAATGTGGAATTTCTATGAAAACTTTGAACTATGGGTCGGCCAGACGAAACTTCCTGGTAACATTGAGCGTGTTGTATCATCTGGAAATCTTCAAATGGTAGATCGTTCCCTTTTAAATGGTAGATTTAATATAGACCGTGATATGGGAATCCAATTAAGGCATAAAACTAACCTATTCGGTGACGTTGTGATGCGCGAAAAATTTGCCATCTCACAGGGGGAAGGAAGAAATGTAACCACAGATAATTTAGGAGGGTATCAATACACTTCACGTTTGGAGTTATTGCCATTCGGAGAATTTAAAGGTGACTACACCGGTGCTGATTTAGAAAGGGAAGAGAGTCCAAAGTTGATGATCGCCGCTACCTATGACATCAACCAAGATGCCGTTAAAAACAGAAGCAACCAAGGTTCCTACATGACAATTGACAATGGTACTGGTTTTTATGAGACCAATATCAATACCTTGTTCGTGGACGCCATGTTCAAATATAACGGCTTCTCCTTTATGGGGGAATATGCCCATAGGGATGCCAAAGATCCATTGGCCAAAAATTCTGATGGAAGCTTAACTGGAGACGAAGTACAGGTAGGGGATGGTCTTAACTTGCAAATGGGATACATGTTAAAAAAGAACTGGGAAGTCTCAGGCCGCTACACCAATATTAAACTGGATGAAAACATCACTGGAAAAGCTCCAGAGGACCAGTATACTATAGGATTGTCCAAATATATTGTTGGCCATAAATTAAAAGTACAAACTGATATCAGCTATTTGAACTTAAACGGAGGAACGGATGAAGTAATGTACCGCCTTCAAATGGACATTCACTTTTAAGACCTCATTAAATTGAGGTTCGGGGCATTGGAAAAACAATTCTTAACCCTGAATTAACCTCTCTTATTTTTTTAATTAATAAATTTAGCAACTTTTAAAAGTATGTTTCAAATGAAAAAAATTCTATGCTTACTATCCTTGGCCTTAACATTGGCTGCTTGCGGTGAAAAAAAGGAAAAAAAAGACGGCGCCGCCTTATTATCGGGGACAATCAAGGTAGATGGTTCCAGTACCGTATTTCCTATTACAGAAGCTGTTGCTGAAGAATTCAGGAGCGTACAGCCAGATGTAAAAGTTACCATTGGGGTTTCAGGAACCGGTGGTGGTTTCAACAAATTTTCTAGAGGAGAAACCAACATTTCTAATGCTTCCCGTCCCATCAAGGATCAAGAAAAAGCCATTTGTGAGGAAAACAACATCAACTATATTGAGTTGGAAGTTGCCTATGATGGTTTAGCGGTTTTAGTTCATCCAGAGAACACTTGGGTAGATAGTTTTACCGTAGAAGAATTAAAGAAAATATGGGAGCCTGCCGCACAGGGTACTATTATGAAATGGAATCAGATCCGTCCAGAATGGCCTAACGAAGAAATCCATTTATACGGTCCTGGAGTTGCTTCTGGTACCTACGATTATTTTACAGAAGCCGTTGTAGGTAAAAGTGGTTCCAGTAGAGGTGATTTTACTGCCAGTGAGGATGACCATGTCTTGGTTCAGGGAATTGCGGGTGATAAATTCTCTTTAGGGTTTTTCGGACTGGCATACTATTCAGAAAACAAAGATAAGTTAACACTTATCGGGGTGAATAATGGTACAGAGGTAGTTAAACCTTCTTTGGAAACCGTAAAGAACGGTACTTACAGTCCACTATCCAGACCTTTATTTATTTATGTGAACAGTACTTCGGTTAAATCCACTGAAGTAGTGGAGTTTGTGAACTACTATCTGGAAAATGCAGGTGAACTGGCTACAGACGTGGGATATATTCCATTGCCTTCCGAATTATATATAAAGCAAAAGGCAAGTTTCAAAACTTTTGTTGAAAACAACAAATAAACCAATAATTTGGTTCCAAAAATCAGGCGCTTTTGAGTGCCTGATTTTTCCTATTTAAAATCATGATACATGCGTAAGATTAAAGAACTTATAATTGAGAAATCGCTTTTAGCAAGCGCCTTGATTACAATTGCCGTTACCGTAGGTATCGTTTTGGTTCTTTCCATTGAAGCGGTACAGTTCTTTAGCGAGGTGTCTGTCTTTGATTTTTTCACTGATACGCAATGGACACCTTTGTTTACTGAAAAACACTTTGGGATACTTCCTCTTCTTTCTGGAACCTTACTTACCTCCTTTATTGCCATAGCGGTCGCCTTGCCCATTGGTCTGTCCATAAGCATTTATCTCAGTGAATATGCACCAAAAAATTTCAGAAAAACCGTAAAGCCCTTATTGGAGCTTTTGGCTTCCATACCTACTGTTGTTTATGGTTTTTTTGCCTTGATCGTGGTTACCCCATTTTTACAGGGATTTATTCCCAATTTAGCTGGGTTCAACTCACTTTCTGCAGGTATTGTGATGGGAATTATGATTATACCTTATATTTCCTCACTTAGTGAGGATGCCTTGCACGCCGTTCCTTCCTCATTAAGGGAAGCGTCTTATGGCATGGGAGCAACAAAGCTGCAAACGGCCTTTAAGGTAATCGTTCCTGCAGCATCTTCAGGAATTATAGTTTCCATAATCTTGGCCATTTCAAGGGCTATTGGTGAAACAATGATCGTTGCGATAGCTGCGGGTCAACAACCTCGATTGACATTGGATCCAACGGTACCCGTTGAAACCATAACCGCATATATTGTTCAGGTCAGTTTAGGGGATGTACAGCATGGTTCCTTGGAATACCGAACTATTTTTGCTGCGGGTATTACCTTGTTTGTATTTACCTTTTTACTGAATACCTTGAGCTACAGAATAAGAAAAAAATACCAGGAGAAATATGAATAATATTCAGAAAAATAGGTGGAAAGACCAGGCTTTCAAGTATTGGGGCATCTTCTGTACTATAATTGGATTGGTATTGCTAACCGTATTCATTGGGGATATTCTAATTGATGGCATCAGTAGGATCGATTGGGGCTTTGTCACAGATCTTCCTTCTAGAAAACCAGAGAATTCTGGTATCTATACTGCCCTTATGGGTAGTATCTGGATTTTATTATTAACTACGGTCATCGCATTCCCTATTGGAGTGGCTGCAGGGATATATTTGGAAGAATATGCCAAAAACAACAAGATGGCCGGACTTTTGGAGATCAATATATCCAACTTGGCAGGTGTACCCTCCATCATATATGGTCTGTTGGGCCTAGAGGTGTTCGTACGTATCATGAACCTTGGCGCCAGTGTATTGGCAGGTAGTTTAACCCTATCCTTGTTAATCCTACCCATAGTAATCGTAGCCACAAGGGAAGCCATAAAAGCGGTGCCAAAATCCATAAAAGATGCTTCTTATGCTTTGGGCGCATCCAAATGGCAAACCATATGGCACCAGATATTACCAGCTTCAGGTGGTGGTATCCTTACAGGGGTTATCTTGGCACTTTCCAGGGCCGTTGGGGAAACAGCACCATTGATCGTGGTCGGGGCGTTGGCGTATGTCCCTTTTGCACCATCAAGTCCCATGGATGAGTTTTCAGTAATGCCGATTCAAATTTTCAATTGGATATCAAGACCACAATCCGGATTTATAGAAAATGCCGCTGCGGCTATCATCATATTATTGGGCATCACTTTTATCATGAACGGTATAGCGGTGTACTTTAGAAATAAATGGCAGAATAAATGGAAGTAAGTATGGAAAATCCTATAAAAGAAAATATGGTGCTAGACAGTGTTATAGACCCGTCTTTAAAAAAAATCCCTAAGATAGAAGCCAAAGGAATTAAAGTATGGTATGATGGATTCAACGCTATTAAAGGCATTGACATGACCATAAAACCAAATACGGTAACCGCGTTTATAGGCCCTTCTGGCTGCGGGAAATCTACCTTTCTCCGCTTGTTCAATAGAATGAACGATTATGTGGATGGCTTCAGTATGGAAGGAAAGATAAAGATCAACGGCAGCAATATCTACAAGAAAAATGTAAATGTAGAAGAGTTGCGAAAGGAAGTGGGCATGGTATTCCAAAAACCCAATCCCTTCCCAAAATCGATATTTGACAACGTGGCCTATGGCTTAAGGATACAGGGCATAAACGATAAGAAATTTATCCAGGAGCGGGTGGTTTCTTCTTTGCAACAAGTTGGACTATGGGAAGAGGTCAAGGATGACCTAAAAAAGTCTGGTTTGGCACTCTCAGGTGGGCAACAACAAAGGTTATGTATAGCCAGGACTTTGGCGGTAGAGCCATCCATCATTTTAATGGATGAGCCCACCTCGGCCCTAGACCCAATTTCCACAGCAAAAATTGAAGAGCTTATTTTTCAGTTAAAAGAAAAATATACGATCATCATTGTAACGCACAATATGCAACAAGCCGGTAGGATCAGCGATTATACTGCTTTTTTCTATCTTGGTGATCTCATAGAGTACAATAAGACAAAGAACATTTTTACTAACCCAGAAAAACAACAAACCGAAAACTACATTACTGGTAGGTTCGGATAAAACATAGTAATATGGCAAATGCTATTTACCAAAGGGAAATCATAAACCAGTCAGGCTCCAAAATGCTCACGCTGTGCAAAAACCAACTTGAAAAAGCAAAGGTTGCATTTAGGGAGCACGATAGTGATTTGGCGGAAGAGGTCATCAATACAGAGAATAGGGTCAACGCCCTAGATCTGAAAATAGAAGAGGATTGTGAAAAATTCTTGGCCCTATACAACCCTGTAGCCATCGATTTGAGATTTATAATGGCCGTGAGAAAAATAAATTTTGATTTGGAAAGAATTGCAGATCACGCCTATAGTATTTCCAAGTATGTGGTGGATCTTGATGAGCCTATTGAGCATGAACTTTTCGAAAAATTGCAATTCGAGAAAATGTATACTACCATTTCTGCTATGTTCGATCATATTACCAAGGCCTATGAGGAAAAGGATGTGAAAGCGGCTAGAAAAGTCTTTAAAAAAGACAAGGTGTTGGATCAAATCAATAAAGAGTCTTTTGCCATCATTGAAGAGGCGATAAGAAAGGACAATAAGGTCATTCGGCAGTCCTTAATATTGTTTTCGGTTGTCAAAAAACTGGAACGTGTTGGTGATTTGATAAAAAATATAGCCGAAGAAGTTATTTTTTACATTGATGCCGAGGTATTGAAACATAAAAGAAAAAAATAAATTTTCACCCCATTCCCTGCTCCAACCTCCCTTGGACTAGGGATTAGAGGTAAATTATTAATATTTTAATATTATACATTGTTAAGTTTTAAGTAGGTTTGCAAGGTTTGCATCTAACTATTTAATTATGGATAATATTTACTTGTTAATGATTATTGCCCTTGCCTTTTTGGCTGTGGCCGATTTGGTGGTTGGCGTCAGTAATGATGCCGTCAATTTCTTAAATTCTGCCATAGGATCAAAAGCCATTTCCTTTAGGACCATCATGATCGTTGCCAGTTTGGGAATTGGAATAGGAGCCATTTTTTCCAGTGGGATGATGGAAGTTGCGAGAAAGGGTATTTTTAATCCAAGTGAATTTATGTTCAGTGAGATCATGATCATCTTCATGGCCGTGATGATCACCGATATCTTATTGCTGGATTTCTTCAACACCGTGGGCATGCCCACCTCGACAACCGTTTCCATCGTTTTTGAACTTTTGGGAGCTGCAGTTGCCATGGCCTTCATTAAAGTGGCAGCAGATACAGGGAACTATATTGATGTTTACAAGTACATCAACACGTCCAAAGCCACGGAAATTATTGTGGGGATACTATTATCCGTCGTCATCGCCTTTTCCATTGGTGCCTTGGTGCAATATTTCTCCAGAATGTTGCTCTCTTTTGATTTTAGAAAAAAAGCCAAATGGGTGGTTTCCCTCTTTGGTGGTATCGCTTTAACTGCCATTACCTACTTCATCCTTATTAAGGGTCTAAAAGGCGCCACTTTTGTAAGTGATGGTCTGAATGCTTTTATAATAAACAACACCTTACTTATCATCGTGGGAAGCCTAGTTCTTTGGACTGTGGTCTCCTATTTAATCACCATTATTCTAAAGTTTGATGTTTATAAACTGATTATTATTGTTGGTACGTTTGCCCTCGCACTAGCTTTTGCCGGAAATGATCTTGTGAACTTCATAGGGGTGCCAATTGCTGCTTGGCAGTCTTTTGAAGCTTGGCAGGCATCGGGTGTACCGGCCACGGAGTTCAGCATGAACGTGCTTGCAGAAGAGGTCTCAACTCCAACTTTCTTGCTGTTCGGAGCTGGAATGGTCATGGTCCTGACCTTATGGTTTTCTAAAAAGGCACGTTATGTAACACAAACCGAAATCAACCTCTCCCGTGAGGGAGAATCCAAAGAACGCTTTCAGCCCAACTTCCTCTCTAGGGGAATTGTTAGGGCCGCTATGTTAATTTCACAATTTTCAAATACCCTATTGCCCAAAACCCTTAAGGACCGAATAGATTCCAATTTTGAAAAACCCGTCATTGCCCTCTCTAAGGACAAAACCTATGAAATGCCGGCTTTCGACATGGTCCGCGCAGCAGTCAACCTGATGGTTGCCGGGGTGTTGATCTCCATTGCCACATCCTTTAAATTACCCTTATCAACTACTTATGTCACCTTTATGGTAGCCATGGGATCTTCCTTGGCGGATAGGGCTTGGGGAGCAGAAAGTGCCGTTTACAGGGTTGCAGGGGTGTTGAATGTTATTGGAGGATGGTTCTTTACCGCTTTCATCGCATTTATTTCAGCTGCCGTAATCGTTTATCTCATCAATATCCATGTCCCATCAATGGTGGCAATTCTTTTACTGATCGCTATATTTTTATTGGTAAGAAATTATATTTCGCACGACAAAAAATCCAAAGAAATAAAGGCAGAGGATGGCCTTAGAAAAGCAGAGAGCAGTTCCATACAGGGCGTTATTGAAGAAAGTGCCAATAATATTGCGAACGTAGTCAAAAGAGGTAACAAAATATACACGAACACGATAAACGGCCTTGCCAAGCAAGACCTCGAGCTCCTTAAGAAGAATAAAAAAGGGGTGAACAAGTTGTCTGCTGAAGTTGATGAACTAAGGGACCATATTTTTTACTTCATTAAAAACCTCGATGAAGCAAGTGTTGGTGCAAGTAATTTCTATATCAACATATTGGGGTATTTGCAGGATTTGGCCCAGTCCTTGGAATACCTTACCAAAATTAGCCATAAGCATATCCATAACAACCACAAGAAATTAAAATACAATCAGATAAAGGAGCTCAAAGAAATAGATGTTAAGCTCGATGAACTTTTCAGCGCTACCAAGCAGGTTTTCGATTCCCGTTCATTTGAGCAAATAGGAGGTCTTCTATCCGGCAAACAAGAATTGTTGGACATGGTCTCCGAAAAGATTGAAAAGCAAGTGGAAAGGACGCGTACGGAAGAATCAAGCCCTAAAAACACCACCTTGTACTTTACCTTGCTACTGGAAACAAAGGATATCATCACAGCGACCACTAACCTATTGGAACTGTATTATAAGGAACATGACAGTTCCGTAATACCTGCCAAGTTGGACACCAAATAATACGATTTACACTTTAATTTTTAAAGGTCTGGGTAAACTAAGTTTTCCCAGACCTTTTTTTTTCTTTGGTCTTTCCCCTGATTTATGAAAACCATCACGGCTGGTCAGGTCATATACATAAGCATCAAGCCCCCAAACCTTTGAACATGACAATTATCATTGTCAGGCTTGGCCATAAAAAATATTTTTGGGACATACTTAAGTACAACCGCTAATTTTAAAAACTCTTATTATGAAAAAATTATTATTTGGTTTATTTGTTTTTGGCCTTGCCAGCCAAGGTTTTTCCCAAATTGTAAAGACCGAGCAGCTATCTGAAGTTGTGGTTACCGCAGTAAATTACAAATACCTTAATGCCACTACAAACGAGGAGGTGGCACTTCCTGTAAAAATGCTGGAAAGAAAAGCTGCAGCCTACAATATTAAGGATTCAGAACTCTACAGTGATGAATATGACTTCTACACAGTATCCTTCTTTATTCCGGAAGGTAAAATTGTTGCGGTTTACAACGCAGATGGACAGATCATAAGGACCATCGAGAAATTTAAAGATGTAAGATTACCTGAAACCGTTGCTAAAGCAATATTGAATAGGTTTCCAAAATGGGAGGTTGAATCCGATGTCTACCTAGTAAACTATACAGATGAAAAAGGATCTAAAAAGACCTACAAGCTAAAACTAAAGAATGGAGACGAACGAATGAGGGTGAAAGTTGATGAGTCAGGAACCTTTTTATAGGCGCCAAATATTCAAAAAAAAAGGGTCCACTTTTATAAGATGGACCCTTTTTATTAATAAATCTATCTTATCTATTTCCCTGGCTCCAGCAACTGATCTATTCTTGCAATGGCGTCTTCATAATGATACCTTGTAATTGTATTGACAGCTCTGTTTTTTGCCCCCTGTAATCTAATTCTCAAGGTTTTGAGTTCCCCCCTTACGAGCGTATGTACATCTGAAGTGCTCACATCAAAAACAAAAGCACTTTCAAAGTCAGAACCATTGTTTCTTTTCTCTGGTCCTTTATCCACCATCAAAAAGGCCATTCTATCCAAATACGTCCTTTGAAGGTTCCTACGGAAAATATCCACATTGGCCCCTCTTCCCACTTCACTCCATACCCCCGTCCTTAGGTCCTTTAGCATGTCCAAAGCACTGTAAAAACTCACTTTGGTAGTTTCAGCGTCCATCATTCTCCCAATCCTATCAAAACTTAGCAGGCCGTCAATATGTCTTTCTTGTACTTTTCTGAGACCTTCAAAATATCCCGCATGGTCTATATTCAATAATATATCCTTATCTATGAGCCACGACGGTGTTGAAAATATATTTAGCTGTAACCAGACCATGGATGATTTCTGCACTTCCGGAGATACATGGGTATATACAACCCCATCTTGTTCGGGGGTTTTTAAATTTTCATAAACCCCCCCAATATTAGTGACCACATGACCCACATACCTACTATAAACACCCAACAATTCACCATACAATTCTTCCAGATCTCCATAATCATTGGTCTGATCCGAGGTCCAACTTTTAAGGTTCTGTGCCACGAATTTTAGATTTTTCAACCCATAATCACCTGCCTTGATAGGGTCATTCCCTATACTTTCTGTTTGTGATTGAGGATCAAACCTACTGGATTGTCTACCAAATTTATATTTGGGATCCAATTCGTGTTTACGAATCCATTGATTTAGCGTATCCTTTTCCTCTTCCATAGCTGTGGCAGTCGGAATTAGCCTATAGCCCCAATTGGTTGCATAATGATCGTATGGGCCTATTTGGCGAATGAACCGAATATTTTCATCCTCTGGTTGTGCTACGTAATTATATCGGGCATAGTCCATAATACTTGCCGCAATTCCATTTTCCTGGGTAAATGCCCCGTTTCTCAAAGAATCAACAGGATACGCATAACTGGCTGCCATATTATGTGGAAAGCCAAGCGCATGACCTACTTCGTGGGCAATGACCATACGCATCATCTCCCCTATTTCCCCTTCAGGAGTGTTCAATGTCCTCGCTGAAGGATTGGCCGCACCTGTTTCCAATAGATATCTATTTCTGTAACTCCTCAAATGATTGTGGTACCATATTATGTCGCTTTCTATAATTTCACCACTTCTAGGATCAGATACACTTGGCCCCGTAGCGTTTCTTGTGGTACTGGCCACGTATCTTACTACAGAATATCGCACATCCTCAGGGCTGAATTCGGGATCCTCCTCGGCTGTGGGTGCATCTTTAGCCAAAATTGCATTTTTGAACCCTGCAGTCTCAAAGGGTTTTTGCCATTCCTCTATTCCTTGTTTAATATACTCCCGAAGATTCTCCGGGGTCCCAGGATCCAAGTAATAAACAATAGGTTTTACTGGCTCTACCAATTCTCCCCTGGCATATGCCTCGGGGTCTTTAGGTTCCAAGCGCCATCTTCTAATGTATGTTTTTTGGTCCGCCTTTAATTCCTTGCTCCCATAATCGTATTGGCTTACGGTAAAAAATCCCACCCTTGGGTCATAGGTTCTTGGTCGCATAGGCTCTTTTGGCAACAATATCATGGATTGGTTCATCTGCAGACTTATAGACTCCATATCTGAAAATGATGGTGGTTCCGAGGCACTATAGGTGAGATCCTGCTTTACCTCAATGTTCTCGGGAAAACTTTTTATCCCATTGATAAAACTAAGGGAAGATTCCAATTTCTTCACTTTGTACTGCTTGCGCAACCTCGAGGAGAGTCCGCTTATTGCCGCAACATCTGTATTAAAGAGCGGGGTCACATTAATGACCACAGCAGTGGTATCTGTATTAAAGGCTTTTATATCAAAGGCGAAAAGGGTGGGCTCATAATTATTGACGACCACCGAATTATGGATCGCTTTGGTACTGTCGGCAACATTTGCATAGGATTTGACTTTTAGCAAGATTTTATCCTGAAATCGTATCCACTGTACCACTTGTTCGTTTGTCTTAGTACCCGCATTGAAATATCCTCCTCCCAATCCCTGTGGAAGTTGAGATATTCTACTTACCCAAAGCATTTCCTTTTTTAATTTATCGAACGGTATTTCATAATAAAACTCCTCTTTTATTTTGTGGACCGTAAAAAGTCCAACGTCAGTAATTGCATCTATTGTAATTACCTCACTATAATTTTTGATTCCATTTTTATCTTTAGATTTGGTAGCATCATTAAAATTTGTGGGAACTTTTGAATCCTCCTTTTTATTCCGTTTTTGTCCATTTACAGGTATTGAAATAAAAAACAAGGAGAGCATTAAAAACGGTATTAATTTTTTCATTGTGGGAAAGTATCTTTTATGTCTTCTAAAATAGTACTAATCAAATGCTATTCCGTGTTTTTTTGGAATATTAACAAAACATAGGGTAACGCTTCTAACGAAAAATAGCTCGCTTCCAGTAAATCAGATATCTAGCCTAACCCATAAAAAACTTACCTTGTACATTCATAAAAGTAAAGTTATGTTGAGAATAATTTACACTGTCTTCCTGTTCACCATTCCATTCTCGGGGGTTTCCCAAAGTTTAACTGGCAATCAGCTATTGCAAAATGCTATTGACCACCACGATCCAAATGATAATTGGCCATCATTTAATGGCGAATTTACGGTGACCATGACAACACCTGACAATAGTGAGAGAAAAAGCAGGGTACATATCAATATCCCAGAAGAACTTTTTAGTTTAACTGTGAAAAAAGAAGCAAATGCCATGGAATCTGTTTTGGATGGTAGAGATTGTTTATTGAGATTAAATGGCAGTGAAGAGATATCAAAGACAGAACGGAAAACCTTTAATCTCAATTGTGAAAGGGCAACCATGATGAAAGATTATTACTCTTATCTATATGGTCTTCCCATGAAATTAAAAGATCCAGGAACCATCATAGACCCTAAAGTAGATACGAAAATATTTAAAAACAAGGAGTATCTGGTGTTAAAGGTAACCTATGAAGAAGGTGTAGGCGGGGATACGTGGTATTTCTATTTTGACCCATTATCATATGCCATGGAGGTCTACCAATTTTTTCATGATGAATCTAAAAACGATGGGGAATACATCCTATTAACGGGGGAAGAAACTATAAACGAAATTAAAATGCCCAAATCAAGGGCCTGGTATTACAACAAGGATAACAAATACCTTGGAACAGATATACTATCCAAGAAATAAGATGATGTTGGAGCTGCCTATAAAACTGACATTGCTCATAGCTTTTGTTACCTTAAAATGATATTTTTTAAAAACAAATAATTGCACATGAAAACTGCACTTTGCTTCTTTATTTCTCTTATCATGACTTCCCATTTATGGGCCCAAGATCCAAAAACTGAAGAACTTTCGGAAGTGGTCGTAACCGCGGTCAACTATAAATATCTGAGCAGTATTGATTCCAAAGAGTCGCCTGCCCCTGTTAAGATATTAGAGCGTAAAGTTGCGAGCTACAAGATAAAAAAAGAGGCTATTTTTGAAGATGAATATCCGTTTTACACAGTGTCCTTTTATATGCCAGAAGGTAAAATTGTAGCCGTATATGATGAGGATGGTAAAATTTTGAGAACTATAGAAAGGTTCAAGAATCTAGACCTTCCAAATGCTGTACTACAAGCTTTAGAAAATAAATATCCAGGGTGGAAAATTGTTGATGATGTGTACCTCATAGATTACAACCATCAAAAAGGAGTTAATAGGACCTTTAAAATTAAGTTGAAGAAAAGAAAAAGGTCCCTTAAAGTAAAGTTGGACGAAAAGGGCAATTACCTATAAAAATTCATTTCTTCCAAATAAATCCAAACATTCTCTGGCAACAGGGGTCTTATATTTTTACCGGCCTTGTGCTGTTTGCGAATAAAGGTGGATGAAATTTCCATGATCGGCGCATCAATATGGGAAATTTTTGGATGTCCTTTAAAATTGTGGTCCACCTCCCCTTCTGAAATCCTGGGATAAACATAAATCTGATGTTGTTCCAGTATGGCCTCATAATTCTTCCATTTATGTAATCCCTTAAGATTATCTTCCCCCATCATCAATGAAAACTCATAACCTGTCCCGTACTTCTCGGCCAAATGCACCAAGGTATTTACAGTATAATTTGGTTGGGGAAGGTCAAATTCTATCTTACTAGGATGTATATTTGGATAATCTTTGGTTGCCTCATAGACCATTTCGTACCTATGGTTGTTATCCAAAAGGGTTTTCTTTTTCTTAAAGGGACTATGGGGAGTGATGACCATCCAAACTTCATCGAGATCTGAAAATTCTACCATATGGTTGGCTATTACCAAATGGCCAATATGGATTGGGTTAAACGTGCCAAAATATAGACCTACCTTCTTCATTTTTTATTTCTAGTCTATGCCTTTACTTTTCCTGTTTTACCCCAACAAAATTGGCTACTAGGTCATAGGCTTCTTTTAACGCGATCTCCAATTCGTAATTTTTGATAATCATGTCAAATTGTGGGGCTGTTGCCAGTTCAACAGATGCCTTGGCGATCCGCATATTGATCTTATCATCACTTTCCGTACTGCGTTTTTTAAGTCTTATTTTCAGTTCGTCCACACTGGGAGGTTTTACAAAAACCGCCAATGTGTTTTCCGGAAATTTCTTCTTTATTCGAAGTCCACCTACAACGTCAATATCAAAAATGACATTTTTACCCATGGCCCATATTCGTTCCACTTCGCTTTTTAAAGTTCCATAAAAATTGTCCCTATATACTTCTTCCCATTCCAAAAAATCATCGTTCTTGATATGGTTTTTGAACTCGGAAATGGACATGAAATAATAATGTTCCCCATGTTTCTCCTTTCCCCTTCTAGGTCTGGAAGTGGCCGAAACAGAAAAAGCTAAGTTCAATTCTGGTTGCTCCAATAAATATTTGGTAATGGTTGTTTTTCCACTTCCTGACGGTGCCGAAAAAATGATGAGCTTTCCTTCCTCCATTACAGTACGTTTAGCATTTGTTCCTTAATTTTTTCCAACTCATCTTTCATTTGCACGACGAGCTGTTGCATTGGGGCGTAATTGGCCTTGGAACCAATTGTATTTATTTCCCGACCAATTTCCTGACTTATAAAGCCTAGTTTCTTACCGTTGGAATCATCTGATTTTAGTGCTGTGGCAAAATAATCCAAATGATTGGCCAGGCGTACTTTCTCTTCCGTAATATCGTATTTCTCCAAATAATAGATCAATTCCTGTTCAAACCGATTGGCATCCAAGTCTGCTTTCAGGTCGGAAACGGCTTTTTCCAATCGCTCCCGGACCATTGAAAGTCGGTCTGCATCCATAGCCTTTACCTCTTCCAGTAAGCGATTCAGGGTAGCAATCCTTTCCAAGAAATCCTTTTCCAATACATGGCCTTCCTCAGATCTAAAGATGTTGATCTCCTTCAGCGCATTGGCAAGGGCCTCCAAAATGGCGTCATATTCCTCTTCATCTATATCGTCTCTTTCTGTCTTTAAGGCATCCGGTAAGCGCACTGCCATTTCCAAGAATTTCACATCATCCCCATCTGCAATTGCCCTAAGCTGTTGGATATAGCTTTTTACAACCCCTTCATTAATAACAGAAGAAGTTTCATTGCCTGTAGACTCCATATACAAACCAAAATCTACCTTTCCCCTTTCCAATGAACTGGCGATGATTTTTCTCAACTCCAATTCCTTTTCCCTATATGTTGAAGGGATACGGGCATTTAAGTCGAGACTTTTGCTGTTCAATGATTTTATTTCAATGGTAATTTTCTTTGAAGGAAGTTGCACTACGTACTTCCCGAACCCTGTCATGGATTGGATCATAAAATGATTTTAAATTTTGGCAAAGGTAATTAAAATTCAGTTTTAGTTTTTTTGGATTGCCGTTTTTATCGAAGTACCTATTGATCTGGATCTTCTTCCAATTAAAACCCATTCCAATCCCAATAATGAAAACTATAAAGGAGACAACAAATTTTGTGGATCTTTGCAGTAGTAAATAGCATAACCCGCTCAAAACAGGTATTGTAACACCCGCTTTTATGAACATTTTTTGCCCCTATCATATTGGCATAATTCCATATATGTTGGTTGGCCATGCTTCTCCGGTTCCGATACCTATAAACCGATTGATTCTACTGGGCGATAACAATGACTATTATATCCTCGGAGAGCATTACTACAATTCCCTTACCCAGATATTTCTATAGCTCACCCTACTATTATCCCCGTGGTCTTGAAGTTTTATAGGTCCTTTTCCATGGGCTTCGTTCTTTGGCCAGCCTATATAAGGGGTGGTGCCCTTTATCTCTACGTGATCTTGCACTAAAACACCATTGTGTATAACCGTAATAGTGCCCGATTTTATTTTCTTGCCCTCTTCATTGAAAACAGGCTCATGAAAGATAATATCGTATGTATTCCATTCCCCGCTAGGCACAGATGCCTTTGCCAAGGGCACATGTTGTTTGTATATGGATCCAACCTGGCCATTCACGTACGTATCATTGTCATTATTGTCCAATACTTGCACTTCATAAATTCCTTGAAGGAAAACGCCGCTATTGGCCCTATTTTGACCTTCTCGTTGAATATCTGCTGGAGATTTCCATTCTACATGTAGTTGCACGCTCCCAAAATTCTGCTTGGTCTGTATGTCACCAGCTAAATCCTTAACCATCACACTACCGTCCTTGTTCAGATCCCATGCTGCAGCGGTACTGTCCTTGGCGCTTATCCATTGATCAAGGCCATTTCCATCAAATAGCATAATGGCATCACTAGGGGCGCCGTTATTACTGAAGGGTTCGACTGTAGGGGGTACGGGTTCATAAACCTCTGTTTCTTCTGGTTTTGTGGGTTCCACCCCAATATACTCCCCATATACTATTTCCTGGGGCATATTGTCCCTTTCATCCAAGGGGACTACCTCTGCTTTTTCTTTACAAGATATCAGAGATAGGGCCAAAACAGTAGTAAGTATGTATTTCATTTAGAGTTGTTTAATTTTAATGTTCTTGTAGGAAACCATATCCCCATGATCTTGTAGCCCAATTTTTCCTGTTTTATATTTTCCAAAATGTTCCCAATCAGCAAATTTTGATTTTGCGACCATGGCGCTCCATTCGGGATCATTTACAGGAAAAGAGACCACTACCATACCATTTAGTTCCACACTCCCTTCATTGGTTTTATGGTTTACGGTCAACACGCAGGTATTCCATTCCCCTGCGGGTTTCGCCATTTCGTGATTTGGTGCCACCATGTCATATAGGGCACCTGCTTGGTGCGTAGTTCCCACTTTTGCATCTGGATGCCTTTCATTATCCAACACTTGGATCTCAGGTCCAGATTGATAGGCTTCGGGCAAATTGGAATCTTCTTTTACACCCCAGAAAATACCGCTATTCCCTCCTTCGGATATTTTCCAATCCACTGAGAGCATAAAATCTGTAAATTCCTTATCGGTAACTAGATTGTAACTTGCTCCTTTTGCACGATCCTTTGGCGGGTAAAAAACCATAGCTCCTTCTTCCAATTTCCATTCTTGGGGCATACCATCTTTTAAATAGCCATGCCATCCTTCAAAAGAAGAACCGTCAAAAAGGGCCATCCATTCATCTTGTGCATCGCCTTCCATTTCAGTCTCAGCCATGGTGCCATTATTCATTTCTTCATTAGAATCCTTAGCTTTCTCTTTGCAGCCGAAAATCATTAAGGCCATTAGGCCTGTAAAAACTAGTTGTTTCATGGGTATATGTGTTTGTTAGATTCCAAGTATTTTTTTAAGTGTTCCCTTGTCTATTTCTGCCCCTGCAAAATCATCAAATGTTTTTTCGGTAGCCTCTATTATATGGTCCTTTATAAATTTTGCGCCTTCCCTAGCCCCTTGTTCTGGACTCTTGATACAGCACTCCCATTCCATAACCGCCCAAACATCACATCCGTATTGGGTCAATTTGGAGAATATTGTTTTGAAATCTATTTGACCATCACCTAAGGAGCGGTATCTACCAGCCCTATCACCCCAATCGTTATAGCCACCAAAAGCACCTTTTTTTCCAGTAGGATTAAATTCGGAATCCTTTACATGAAAGGATTTTATAAATTCATGGTAGTGATCTATATAGGTGATATAATCCAATTGTTGCAACACAAAGTGACTGGGATCGTATAAGATGTTAACTCTGCTATGGTTTCCTGTAGCTGCCAGAAAACGCTCGAAAGTGTCCCCATCGTGCAGATCTTCCCCTGGATGGATTTCATAACAAACATCCACTCCTTCCTTATCAAAATGGTTTAATATGGGCATCCATCTTTTTGCAAGTTCTTCAAAACCCATCTCCACCAGACCCGCAGGTCTTTGGGGCCAAGGATGCATGGTGTGCCACAAAAGGGCACCTGAAAAGGTGGCGTGTACATTAAGTCCCAATCTACGGCTGGCGGTAGCCGCTTTTTTAACGGTTTCAATGGCCCATTCAGTTCTAGCCTTAGGGTTATTCTTAACCTTATCGGGCGCAAAATTATCGAACATGAGGTCGTAGGCAGGGTTCACGGCCACAAGTTGTCCCTGTAAGTGGGTGGACAATTCGGTTATTTCTAGTCCGTATGAATTTATTGTTCCCTTTAACTCATCACAATAGGTCTGACTTTCAGCTGCCTTGTCCAAATCTATCAAAAAGGGCTCCCAAGTAGGGATCTGAATTCCCTTATAGCCTAAATCAGCTGCCCATTTACACATCCCATCCAACGTATTGAACGGGGCCTTACTATCTACAAACTGGGCGAGAAAAACTGCCGGTCCTTTAATTGTCTTCATTTTTAATGATCTTATGTGAGTTGCCATTCATATTTTATCTGACCTCTGAAATTTTGAGAATTAAACCCTATATTTAGAGTTGTAACAATCAATTATTTTTATTCTAAGGCAGATATATAAATATAGGGATTACTATAGAATTAAAAGAAAATATAGTGCCGAATCATACTGTAGTAAGCGTCTCAAACGTTATAGATACAGAATTTTGTTTAAGTGCAACTTATTTGCAAAAGACATAGTCGTTTTACGATTTGCTTTTTTGCCATAAAAAAGAATAAATTCGAAGATAGTATAGAAAATTGGCGGACTTTACCTTTTTTGAAGGTCGTTTTAACAATTGGCTAACGAGTCCAAAGTACAACAATTAAAATCAACCATGAAGAACCATTCTGCTGAAAATATGTGGGGCGATTTTTTAAGTGCCCATTTAGAATTTGCTTTTGAACACACCCCTAAGGTCTACCATTTCTCTGACAACGAGAAAGACGCTAATCAAAGCGTAGCGCTTGTGTTGGCAGGAAAAAAAAAGGCAACCTCGCATTCTTTATTAGGATTACAACTGCAAAAAAAGGAATTGCCGAAAAGAGGTGATTTTTCAGTTTTGACAGATTGGGACGGCAAGGCAAAATGCATTGTTAGAACCACAACTGTCCGGATGGCTCCATACTTTAGTATCACTGCGGAACATGCCAAAATAGAAGGTGATGGTGATAGTAGTCTCTCGGATTGGAAAAAGATACATTGGGAATTCTTCCAAAGGGAACTGGGAGAATATGACCGCAAACCCAATGAGAGCATGATTGTGGTTTGTGAGTACTTTGAAAAGGTGTTTTAAATTAAAAAGGGCCACTAATAGCAGCCCTTTATATATGCATTCCTAAATGGAATATATTCTTATTTCAACGTTATCCACGTATTTCCTTCTTGATGGGAAGTAACACTGCTTTCAATAAAGTTAAGTCCTCTTACCCCATCCATCATCGTAGGGAATTCCCCTGAATTGTATGCCTCACCGCGAACGGCCCTGGCAACCCCCAAATAAATATTTGCCATGGCATCAAATATCCCTTCTGGGTGCCCTGGAGGCAACTTGGTGCCATCCAATGACAATTGGGAATTGTAGGCATGACCCGGTTTAAAGACTTGCAAAGGCTTGTCACCCGAAAGAACATACAAGTAATTGGGATTTTCTTGCTCCCATCTAAGTCCGCCCTTATCACCGTAAATAGCGACAGTTAGCCTGTTTTCTTCTCCCGTTGCAATTTGGCTGGAACGAATGACACCTTTAACACCACCTTTCATGCGTATCAGAACGGTGCCGTCTATATCCATCTTATTGTCCTCATATAGGTAATTTAGGTCGGCCAAAATAGTCTCCACTTGAAGTCCGGTCGTATATTCCACCATATTGAAAGCGTGCACTCCAATATCGCCCATACAGCAACTGATACCCGCCTTTTCAGGATTCAGACGCCAGGTTGTGGTACGTTTTTCCTTATCATGGATAATTGGGTTTATCCAACCTTGATAATACTGAACATCTACCTTTTGGACTTTCCCCAAGGCGCCAGCTTTTACCATTTCGCGCATTTGGCGTACCATTGGATACCCTGTATAGGTATGTGTTACGGCAAACACGGTTTTAGCCTTTTCCAAGGCTGCCTGTAATACCATAGCCTCTTCATAGGTGGTTGTCATGGGTTTTTCACAAATGACATTGAACCCATTTTCCAACAGTTTTTTGGCCATCGGAAAATGCAAAAAATTGGGAGTCAAAATAGAACATACTTGAATTCGCTCTCCTTCGGGAAGCTTCAATTCCTCTTCCACCAAGGCATCAAAATCCTTATAAATCCTATTGGTGGGAACTCCAATTTCCTTAGCAAAGGCCAAACTATCGTTGTGGTCTGGATTGAAGACCGCACCAACAATTTCATAATTATCATTCATAAAGGAGGCAATCCTATGCAATACTCCAATTAGTGAATCTCCACCGCCTCCTAAAATACCTAGTCTTATTTTCTTGCTCATAACCAATCTTCTACTTATTAATATCTATTCCTTGTATTCAACTTCTTCATTTTTAAAAAATATTATAAACAATATCATGACCACAAATGCGAAGATCGCAGGGAATGTCCAGATGTTGTCCCATGCATGCAAACCATCGGCAGCTTTATAAGTATCCGTTATTATTCCCGCTATTTTAAAACCAATTAACATCCCTACGCCGTAGGTGGCCAAAGTGATCAAACCCTGTGCAGCACTTTTATACTTAATCCCCGCTTTGCTATCGGTATAGATCTGCCCTGATACAAAGAAAAAGTCATAGCAAATCCCATGAAGGGCTATACCCATGATTAGCATAAAGGCAAGGTCACCCGCATTACCGTAGGCGAACAGGAGATATCTTACCGTCCAGGCCAACATACCTGCAATAAGTGTTTTCTTAAATCCAAATTTCTTAAAGAAATAAGGCAGCAACAACATGAACAATACTTCGGATGCCTGACCTATGGTCATTTTTCCTGTAGGGTTGTCCATTCCTATTTCAGATAAAAAGGGATTGGCGTTTTGGTAGTAAAATGCCAAAGGGATACAAATTAAAATTGACGAAATAAAGAAGACCAAGAAATTTCTGTCCTTCAATAATTTTAAAGCGTCCAATCCCAAAATTGCCGAAATACTGATTTTTTCGTCCTTACCAACCTTAGGCGGAGTTTTGGGCAACATAAAACTGAAAATACCCAAACACACCGAAGCAATGGATACCATTAAAAAGGTATTCCTTAACAAACCTTCCTGTCTTCCTTCCACGGAATCCCATAGGAACACATAACTAATGATTAAGCCGGCGACAATCCAACCAATGGTACCAAAAACACGAACAAAGGAAAATTCCTTTGCCGGGTTTTTCATCTGGTTAAAGGAAATGGAATTGACCAAAGCCAAGGTCGGCATATAGAGGATCATATAGCCAAATACATAAGGATAAAATCCTGCAAAATCTGTTGACATATACATTTGGTACATGAGTACCGCCCCAGCCAAATGAAGGATTCCCAATATTTTTTCTGCATTGAAATACCGGTCTGCTATAAGTCCGATAATAAACGGGGCAATAATAGCCCCCCATGATTGGGTAGAAAAAGCCATGGCCGATTCTGCACCAGTGGCATTTAAATTATTCCCGAGATAAGTACCAAGGGTAACAAACCATCCGCCCCAGATAAAAAATTCGAGGAACATCATGACGGATAATTGTATTTTGATTTTTGTGTTCATAAGTGGTTTGGTATGTTTATCGTTTATAAAATATATAATCCATATTTATCGGATCAATCCCGTTATTTCTAAAATCCAAAGAAATCTGAGCCCTGTGGTGTGTGGAATGGTTGATGACATGGAACAGCATATCCTTTAAGGTACTGGTGAAAAGTCGTCCTTCCGAATTTTCATAATCCGTACGTAATTCAAAATCATCCGTAATGGTGATAATTTCAAAAGAGCTCCTTTGGTTTTCATAATGGATGTCTGCCCAATTTTTTAATGGATGTAATTGCATTACTCCGTATTCCGGAGATTTTTTCAAAATTCTATGGTTCCAGATGTGATGGGCATCTAAAATATGGCTAAAAAGCTCTAAACTCCTTTGGGGAATTGTTTCCATTTTATTGCATTCCTCGATTAATTTCTTGTTACAATAAAAATTATAATCAAATAATTGATTAAAAAAACTTTCCATATTTTAGGTTTGGTTTACTCCAGGTTTTTGGATGCATTCAACAATAATTCCTTGGTAGCTAAAATACCATCTTCTTCACTTAGTTCATCCCCTTCAAATTCTACCCCAACAAAACCTGTATAACCCGCATTTTTAATAATTTTTAGCATTCTATGGAAGTCGATTTTGGTTTCGTTTCCAGCTTCATCAAAATTAAAGGATTTTGCACTTACTCCTTTGGCATAGGGCATAAGCTCCATTACACCCTTATACATATCGTATTCCTCTGCACATTCCCCGTTATAAAAGGAACCATCTTTTCTTTTTATACAGAAGTTTCCAAAATCGGGAAGTGTTCCGCAATTGTCCATGTTCACGGCTTTCATCACCTCAGCCAATTTGGAGGCATCGGAAGAAAGCCCGCCATGGTTCTCTACAATTATATTTACATTTTTATCCTTGGCATAGGTTGCCAAATCTTTCAATCCTTCTACTGAATTTGAAACCCATTCTTGCGGATCTTGACTCCCGGCCAAATTGACCCTGATGGAATGACATCCCATAGCAGCGGCGGCATCTACCCATTTATAATGGTTTTCAACTGCCTTTTTACGTTCTTTTGGGTCCGAGGTTGCCAAATCACCTTGCCCATCTATCATTATAAGGACATTTCTCATTCCATGCTTTGTACTTTCTGCATTACATTTTTCTACAAATGCGGCCATGGCTTCTTTAGAAAAATTCGACTTCTCCAGCTCCTTATAATAAAGTCCACTTACATACTCCAATCCAGAAAAACCCCATCCCTTTGCTTTTTCGGCAAAAGTGTAAGGATCTACACCCCCATCAAAAACCATCTTGTGCATGGACCATTGTGCGAGGGAAAGTTTAAAAAAGGGCTCTGTCTCCTTTACTATTTCGGTCGAGATTTCGGTTGTTTCTGACTTTTTGGTCTCCTTACAAGAATAGACACCCATTAGTGCGATCGCCAACCCTAAAAAAGTCGCCGTTTTTAAGATATAAATTTTCATAGATATATGTGATTAGATTGTTTTCCAGAATTACCGCCAACTACAACGTTATAGTGTGAGTATCACAATAATATTGGCGTTTAAATGTAGAAAATTAATTTTAAATTTAATAAATTTAGGAAATAAACAATTCAATAGATGAGTAAATTTTATTACAACGAAGAACAGGAGTCTTACGACGCAATTGTTGTTGGTACTGGGATTAGCGGCGGATGGGCCGCTAAGGAGTTATGTGAGAACGGACTTAAAACATTGATTCTCGAACGCGGTAGAATGGTAACACATATTAACGACTACAAAACCGCTAATATGGACGATTGGGATTTCCCAAACAACGGAAATCTTGCAAGAGAGGACCAAGCAAAACAGCTGAAGCAGGCTAGAACCGGCTATACTACCAAAGCTGCACATAACGAATGGTTCGTAAATGACCTGGAACACCCGTATAATGAAGTAAAGCGATTCGATTGGATGCGAGGATACCACGTTGGAGGTCGCTCCATCATGTGGGGACGTCACAGTTACCGTTGGAGTGATATTGATTTTGAAGCCAATAAAAGAGATGGTGTCGCTGTTGATTGGCCCGTTAGGTATAAAGATATCGCACCTTGGTATGACAAGGTTGAATCCTATATTGGTGTAAGTGGTGAAAATCTGGGTTTGAAACAATTGCCCGATGGACAATTTTTGCCCATGATGGAATTGAATTGTGTGGAACAGGTATTCAGAGAAAAGGTATCTGAAAACTTTGAAGGCCGTGTAGTGACCGCTGGAAGGGTGGCACATATTACAGGCAATAAGGAATTTGAAGGCAGAAGCAAATGCCAGTTTAGAAACCGTTGCATAAGAGGGTGTCCTTTTGGAGCCTATTTCAGCAGCAACTCCTCTACATTGCCCGCTGCAGAAAGAACAGGAAATTTAACATTAAGGCCAGACTCCATCGTTTCGGAAGTGATCTACGACCCTAAAACAGGTAAGGCCTCTGGTGTAAAAGTAATCGATAGACTTACCAAGGAGGAATTGGTGTTCAATGCCAAAGTAATTTTCCTTTGTGCTTCATCAATGGCAACTACTTCCATTTTGATGCAATCAAAATCTGAGCGTTTCCCGAATGGAATGGGTAACGACTCCGATCAGTTGGGTAGAAACATCATGGACCACCATCTAGGGGTTGGCGCTTCTGGCAAATTTGATGGCTTCGAAGATAAATATTATAAGGGAAGGAAACCAAATGGTGTCTACATACCAAGATTTAGAAATTTAGGGGGATCTAGCAACCAAAAAGAATTTATACGTGGTTACGGATACCAAGGTGGAGCCAGTAGGGACAATTGGGAAGAGACCATTTCTGAAATGTCCTATGGAAAGGAACTTAAGGAAAATCTTTTAAAACCTGGAGGTTGGACTTTTGGAATTGGTGGTTTTGGAGAGGTACTTCCCTACCAGGAGAATAGGATGACCTTAGACTACGATAACTTAGATGGCTGGGGTCTGCCCACAGTAACCTTTGACGCCGAGTTTAAGGAAAATGAATGGAAAATGCGCGAGGACATGAAGAACCAAGCCATTGAAATGTTGGAAAAAGCAGGCCTTAGGGATGTAAAAGGATTTGACAATCCTGGTGCCTTAGGTTTGGGAATCCACGAAATGGGAACGGCAAGAATGGGTAGAGACCCAAAAACATCAGTACTAAACGGGAACAATCAGGTACATGCTGTCCCCAATGTATATGTAACGGATGGTGCTTTTATGACTTCAGCAAGCTGTGTCAACCCATCTTTGACCTATATGGCATTTACAGCAAGAGCTGCCAACCATGCCACCCAAGAACTTAAAAAAGGAAACATATAATGGATAGAAGAATAGCACTCAAAAATATAGGCCTTTCTTTGGGATACGTAGTAGCCGTTCCCACATTGGTAAGTCTTGTTCAAAGTTGTAAGGACAAACCGGTGATGGATTGGACCCCTGACTTTTTAACCAAGGAACAAGGGGCTGCTTTGAAAAATTTGGTGGATATCATTCTTCCAAAAACAGACACCCCTTCCGCTTCGGAAGTAAACGTTCATATGTTTATAGACAAATTTGCCAATGAGGTCATGGAGCCTAAACAACAGGAATTCTTTAAAATGTCTATGGGAAATTTCTTGGATAAGGCATTGAAGGATTCAGGTAAGGAATCTTTGGCCGACCTTACGGCGGAGGATTTGGAACCAACCTTGTCAATGGCACTAAAAGTAACCAAGGAAGAAGAAATAGAGAACTTTAAGGTGATTACATCCTATCAAGGTGCAATTGAGAACGAAGAAGCCGCACAATTGGATGAAGGTGTCAGTAGGTTTGCATTTGCAAACAACCTTAGAGGAATGACCATTTGGGCCTATAAGAGCTCGGAATATGTGGGCGAAGAGGTTCTGGCATACTTGCCAGTTCCAGGAGAATATATCGGCTGTGGCGATCTTCAAGAGCTTACCGGCGGTAAAGTTTGGTCCATCTAAAGATGATTGTTGATAACACTTAAGGCAAAGCCTTTTGTTTTTTTAGGAAAGCCCTTCCATATACAATTGCAGTATGGAAGGGCTTTTACTATTTTCAATAGTATTAAACACCGCCTAAAAGGAAAGAAATGCTTCCTAAAAAACCACTATAATTCTGTTTTTCAGATATTTAACATTTCGTTTAGTAAGTTTCTTCCACTGACACCCGTCTAAACAGGTGTTATGGAACATCATCTATTTATGCTAGGGGTTTACGCGGTTTTATTCGTGAGCGCCAAACTAGTTTATCACAGCTTTATAAAGAAAAAATAATTTCCCCATTATTTTTAACTCCTTAGTGGATAGGCTACAAAAAAATACCTCGAGAAGTACCATTTCTGGTCACTCACCTCGAGGTATTTTATTAAATCCCGTGATCTATGTCTTTCTAGTGTATGAGATAAAGTTCAAATAGTATATTAAGACCCACACATTAAACAGTCATCATCTCCTTCACTTGCTTTTGCCTGTGCTATCAATGCTTTCATTTCTGCTGCACTCATTGGCTTAACATCAACATCTTGCTGAACCGGAATCGCGGCCACTTCTACCGCAGTCTTTGTTTCCGGTATTACGGTTGCAGTAGCTAAAACCTCAGACTCATCAGCTTCAATAGCTGGTACTTCCTCCTTTTTACTGTTGTCCAAAGTAAATTTAATGGCATCTACGGCAGCCTTTGTCCTCAAATAATACATTCCAGTCTTAAGTCCACTTTTCCAGGCATAAAAGTGCATTGAGGTAAGTTTTGCATAATTGGCGTTTTCCAAGAACAAATTCAAAGATTGGCTCTGATCGATAAAATATCCTCTATGTCTGGACATATCAATGATATCCTTCATGCTCAACTCCCAAACAGTCTTGTACAATTCTTTAATATCCTCCGGAATACCGTCTATATCCTGCACAGAACCATTGGCCCTCATTAGTTCTTGTTTCATGTTCTCGTTCCAAAGACCAAGGCCCACCAAATCTTCCAATAAATGCTTGTTTACTACAATAAATTCCCCTGACAATACTCTTCGGGTATAGATGTTGGATGTATAGGGTTCGAAACATTCATTATTACCCAATATTTGGGAAGTGGAAGCCGTTGGCATTGGGGCTACCAACAATGAGTTGCGTACACCACTTTTCTTCACCTCTTTCCGAAGCTTTGCCCAATCCCATCTGCCAGACAGTTCTTCATCTTTGATGCCCCACAAATTGTGTTGAAATTCACCATTGGACATTGGAGAACCTTCATAGGTTGAATAAGGTCCTTCTACTTTAGCTTGTTCCATAGATGCCGTTACTGCCGCAAAGTATAAAGTTTCAAAAATCTCTTGATTCAATTTTTTAGCTTCCTCACTGGTAAATGGCAATCGAAGCATAATAAAGGCATCCGCCAGTCCCTGTACTCCTAAACCGATTGGCCTATGGCGCATATTTGAATTTTCTGCCTCCTTAACAGGATAGTAGTTCCTATCTATTACCCTATTCAGGTTTTTAGTAACCCTTTTGGTAACACGGAAAAGCTCCTTGTGATCAAACTCCCCGTTTTTTATGAACATAGGCAATGCAATAGATGCTAGGTTACATACGGCTACTTCGTCAGGAGAGGTATATTCCATGATCTCCGTACATAGATTGGAAGAACGTATGGTTCCAAGATTTTTTTGATTACTTTTTCTATTGGCAGCATCTTTGTACAACATATACGGCGTACCGGTCTCTATTTGGGACTCTAGAATTTTTTCCCAAAGCTCACGTGCCTTAATGGTCTTTCTTCCTTTATCCTCTGCTTCATATTTCAAATACAAGGCATCAAATTCTTCACTATGGATATTGAACAGGTTTGGACACTCATTGGGACACATTAGGGTCCAATCCTCATTGGCCTCTACCCTTTTCATGAACAAGTCTGGAATCCACATGGCATAAAAAAGATCCCTAGCGCGCATTTCTTCCTTACCATGGTTCTTTTTCAGATCCAAGAAATCAAAGATATCTGCATGCCATGGCTCAACATAAATTGCAAAACTACCTTTACGTTTTCCGCCACCCTGGTCTACATATCTTGCCGTGTCATTAAAAACCTGAAGCATGGGAACAATTCCATTTGACGTTCCATTGGTCCCCGCAATATAAGAGCCTGTTGCCCTTACGTTATGGATAGACAGGCCAATGCCCCCAGCAGATTGGGAGATCTTGGCTGTCTGCTTTAACGTATCATAAATACCATCAATACTATCGTCCTTCATGGCCAATAAAAAGCAAGAGGACATTTGTGGCTTTGGCATCCCTGCGTTGAACAAGGTTGGCGTGGCATGGGTAAAGAACTTTTTGGACATCAACTCATAGGTTTCAACTGCAGCCTCCAAATCGTTTAGATGTATCCCTATAGAAACCCGCATCAACATATGTTGGGGGCGTTCTGCTATTTTACCATTAAGCTTTAAAAGATATGAGCGTTCCAATGTTTTAAAACCGAAATAATCGTAGCCAAAATCGCGGTTATAAATAATGGTGGAGTCCAATACTTCTGCATTCTCCTCAATCACCTTGTACACTTCGTCCGATAATAAAGGTGCCTTTTTTCCATTTCTTGGATTTACATACACATATAAATCCTTCATCGTTTCAGAGAATGATTTTTTGGTGTTCTTATGTAAATTTGAAATGGAGATACGGGCAGCCAATTTAGCATAATCCGGATGCGTCGTTGTCATGGTAGCGGCAATCTCAGCTGCAAGATTATCCAATTCTGAGGTAGTCACCCCATCGTACAAGCCTTCAATAACCCGCATGGCAACCTTTACAGGATCTACCAAACCATTAAGGCCATAACATAATTTTCTTACCCTGGCCGTGATCTTATCGAACATCATCGGCTCTTTTCTGCCATCTCTTTTTACAACAAACATGTGCTACAATTATTTAAATGAAACGAATATTTTTTGGTCATTAACTAGTTCCCACTCTCCTTTATAAAGTTTTTTGTCCGATAGACAAAAGGGGCTAATAAAACCGACGCCTATTGACCAAAACAGTCGATTTGTATAATTTTGGTTTTCCTTAACATTTTAATCAAAGGGCTCAAAAACCCCTTTTTCAAGGGGCTGATTATTATATGCCTAGATTAAAAGTCAGCGTCGAAACTAAGTTTCTTATTATCAGTATCCTTTTCCTTGTTCAAAACACCGGCCTTTTGATATTCGGAAACTCTTTTTTCGAAAAAGTTGGTTTTTCCCTGTAACGAAATCATATCCATAAAATCGAATGGATTGGATGAGTTATAGACTCTCTCACAGTCCAGTTCAACCAATAATCTATCCGTTACAAATTCCAGGTATTGGGTCATCAACTTAGAGTTCATCCCAATTAGACTTGCCGGAAGTGATTCTGTAATAAATTCACGTTCAATATTCAAAGCATCCACAAGGATTTCTGTAATACGTGCTTTAGGAACCTTATTAATCAAATGATGGTTGTGTAAATGCACCGCATAATCACAATGCATTCCTTCATCCCTAGATATAAGTTCATTGGAAAATGTAAGCCCTGGCATAAGTCCTCTTTTCTTTAACCAAAAGATGGAACAGAAAGCGCCGGAAAAGAAAATTCCCTCTACAGCTGCAAATGCTATCAATCTTTCGGCAAAACTTGGAGATTCAATCCATTTCAAGGCCCAATCTGCCTTTTTCTTAATAGCTGGGAAATTATCTATGGCGTTGAAAAGAAGATTTTTTTCTTTCTCGTCCTTAACGTAGTTGTCAATCAACAGGGAATAGGTCTCGGAATGGATATTTTCCATCATTATTTGAAAACCATAGAAAAATTTAGCTTCTGAATACTGTACTTCGCTAACAAAGTTTTCTGCTAAATTTTCGTTTACAATTCCATCAGAGGCCGCAAAGAAAGCTAAGATATGCTTAATAAAATATCGTTCATCATCATTCAACTTTGTGTTCCAATCAATTGGATCTTGATGTAGATCTATTTCCTCAGCGGTCCAAAAACAGGCCTCACATTTCTTGTACCATTCCCAAAGGTCGTGGTGTTGGATAGGAAAGATCACAAATCTATTCTTGTTTTCCTTCAAAATGGGCTCTACTGCTGTTGACATATGTTCTGATTTAAGTATTTGCGTGTTAGGGTGATCTTCACCCCTACTCTGGGAGTAACAAAGATTGAAAAATGTAAGCAATAAACATAGGTTGTTTCATCATTTAAATAACAAAGTTTTTAACACTGCATGTTGAAATCTACGCTCGCCAGCGATGTTTGTTGCCTTTATGGAAAACAGTAGATTTATAATAAGTTCTATCGCAAAATTCAACAAAAAGGATTAAAAAAAATAAACCAAAAAGTATTAAAAATTAGACCTTTTGGTTTACTCCAAAACAAAAGGAGCAACTTTTCCAAGTTGCTCCTTTGCTAATTCTTAAATGATACTGCCAAACCTTACGACCCTTCAATGAATAGTATATTCAATATTACCATAAATGGATCTGATGATTTAGGTAGTTCCCCCGAAACCTTATAACCAAACAGATTTCCAAAACCAACACGTTGGTTAGGTATGTATTCCAATAGTTTGCATCTCCACTAAGTAAGGCTTTAACCTTACATGCGTATGTTTAATTCAAAACACACTGCATTGGGTCGCACTTATGGCCTGACAGTTTCATTAACTCAAAAACTTAGTACTACTTTGTACTTTTACTGGACACCAATGGCAATAAACAACTTATTAGTTGGCCAAGCTTTAGTAAGTATCCTCTATATCTTTCTTCAAAAGATCATCCATGCCCCTATTATCCACATTGACAGTTTGAGGCTTCTCCAAAACATTGTTATCAGCCGTTAAGCTTGCAAAAATCAATATAGCTACCAGTATGGAAAATAAAATTAAACACTTCTGCATAATTCTGCCATTTACATTCTGATGCTCGGTGCTATAATCAGTTCAAATCACCTAAGGAACTTTGCCTCCTCAATTAGTTATCAATCCTTTAAGCTAAAAAAAACCTGACATCATTTTCAATAAGACAATGAATATAGCTGTTAAACGGGACCTTTTAGCGGTCATATGTATGGATGGTCTGTATTTTTGTATATATAGCAGCCTAAACTGGACATTCATTTTTTATCTTATGCTTTACATTAGGACAAGGAAAATTCACTGGGATTGCTGGCTTTAAGTCCAATTATTGACTACTTTTAAACATTATTGAATCACATATCTTTGAAGGTCCCTTCACCTCATTTCCATTTTGATACGGGCCTACATATTGTAACAAGAATTAAGTTTAAGTTTATCCATTATAGATGTTAGAAGCAGTAATTGTAGATGATGAAATAAAAGCGATACAAGGTTTGTCGTGGGAACTAACGAACTTTAGCAGTGAGATAAAGGTTGTGGCTTCCTTTACCAATCCTTTTGAGGCCTTGGAATATTTGGAGAAGAACACTCCGGATTGCCTTTTCCTGGATATTGAAATGCCCGCCATGGATGGCTTTCAGTTCATTCAAAAGATCACCAATAAAGACTTTCCTGTAGTTATCACAACGGCTTACAACCAATACGCCATCAAAGCGTTGAAAAATGAAGCTATAGACTATTTGTTAAAACCAATAGACAGCGATGACCTTAACGAAACTATTGCTAAAATCAAAAAATTCAACCTTAAACATTTCAACGCCGATAAATTGGAAAAAATCTTGATGAATTTCAACTCAAATGCAATTCAAAAGAAAATAACGATCAATACGGACGGAAGATTACTATTTCTTGAAAATGACGAGGTGCTCTATGCAGAGTCCGACGGTAATTACACCACTTTATATCTTAGTGACGGACAAAAGATACTTCTCACCAAAAAATTAAAGGAGGTCAATGAAATGTTGCCGAAAGAAAATTTCTTTCGGGTCCACAACTCATACATTATCAACCTTAACAAAATAAAGGAATTCCTGAAAACAGACGGTTATGTTGTGTTGCAATCCGATCATAAAATCCCTGTTTCTCGCCAGAAAAGATCTGATTTCCTAGATATGTTATAAGAAATAGTTAGGTTTTCCCATGTTAAAAAAAAATACATCCCTCAGATACTCTTTCCCCTGTTCAAAGAAATTGGTCTTGACCTTGATTCTTGCCATTTCACTACTGCCCTTGGGCCACGCTCAAGAAATTCCTAGCGAGTTTAAAATTGTAGTCGATAACATATTAAAAAAAAAACCTAGTGCCTATATAGAATTGGAGACAGCACTAAAACCTGCACTCAATGATACTTTACTGCTAAATTATTTCATCAGTTCGTCCCGAAAAAAGAATTACCATACTGGGGAATCTTATGCCTTAAACCAATTGGGCACGTTCCACCAGAACCTATCTTTATTCGATAAGGCAATAGACCAGCACCAAGAGGCCTTGATAGCCGCAAAACTGGGGGATAGCGATGAACTTAAAATCCACAGTTTAAATATGCTTAGTTCGGCCTATTTAAGTAAGAATGCCATACAATCTGCCCTGGACAATGCCCAGTTTGCCACGGACCTTGCAGAAAAAATAAAAAACCCCTCCGACGATATAAAAAAAAGTATGAACATTTCACTGAACAGAATAGGCAAGATCTACAAAACCTTGGAACAGTGGGATATTGCCATTCCAAGTTTTATGGAAGCACTGGGATTGGAAAAGGAACTTGGAAACAACATGGGCATTGCCATTAACTACCAGGATATAGGAGAAAGCTTAGAGGCCCAAGGAAAATTAAAGGAGGCACTGAGCAGTTATTTTAACGCTTTGGCCTACAATGAAAAAATAAGTTCCAAGAGTATTAACGTAAAATCCAACTTGGGGATTGCCCACATATATGTGCACCAAGGCAAAATTGAAGAAGGGCTTCACATCTTAGAATCCCTACTTAACCCTGCATTGGAATTGGGGAATATGGAAATCATTTCTGAGGTCTATATAAATATTGGGTGGACGTATTTACAACTTTTGCAATATGACAAATCGAAGGAAAATCTAATCAAAGGATTCGAAATAGCGCAGAATTACAATCTAGACAGTGAAATGGAAGAGGCCTATGTGTTCTTATCGGACCTAAGTGCAAAAAAGAACGATTTTGAGGCTTCCATGGACTATTTCAAGAAGGCAAGATGGATAGAAAGGCGAACATTAAATGACAGAAACAGACGTTATGTTGCTGATCTGATCAACCGTTCGGAAACTGAAAAAAAAATCAACCAAATTGAGGTTTTGGCCAAGGAAAATGAGATCGTTAAATTAAAATTGCGCAAGAACCAAACCACATTGTTGATCAGTGGTTTTGCCTTGGCTTTATTGGGGAGTATCCTTTATATCCTTTTTTACCAACGTCAATTAAAGAACGAGAAACAATTATTGACCCTGGAATCCACTATGCTCCGCAGTCAGATGAATCCCCATTTCCTATTCAATTCCTTAAACTCCATAAAGCTATACATTATCAACAATGAGAAAAAAAATGCGGTACACTACCTCAATAAATTCTCCAAACTGATCCGAAAAATTCTAGAAGCTTCCTCTATAAGGGAAATATCAGTGGCAGATGAACTGGAAACCGTTCAGCTTTATATGAATATTGAAAATATTAGATTTTCCAATGAGATCGACTTCGAAGTGGTGATAGATGAAAATGTAGATATAAACACCCTTAAAATACCGTCTTTGATCTTACAACCTTTTTTGGAGAATGCCATTTGGCATGGACTATCGCCTAAAGAAGGTGAAAAAAGAATAGAATTGCACGTAAGCAAGGAAAACAAAAATTTCACCTCTATAACCATTACCGATAATGGTATTGGGCGGGTAACTTCAGAAAGAATTAAAAAAAATAGGGTCATCAAACGTAAATCGGTAGGCCTCGATATAACCAAAGAGCGTTTGGCCAATTTTTCCAAGGGCTACCAAAACTCCTTTAAAGTGGATATTTTAGATCTTTATGACGACCAAAACCAACCTTGTGGGACTAAAATAAGTTTGAACATCCCTACAATTTAATGTGCTCATTTGCCACGACTTCCAACTTAGCATACCACTTGTTCCCGAATTTACTAATGAGCGCCTCCTTAACAAACTTATAGATAGGAACCTGAAGCTCTGCACCCAACGCACAGGCTGGATCACATATTTCCCATTTATGGTAGTTCACAGCTGTAAATTCTGTATACTCCTTTATGCGAACAGGGTATAATTGACAGGAGACCGGTTTTTTCCATTTAGTGGCACCTTGGTTATGGGCTACTTCCAGACCACATTTGGTAATGCCCTCGTCGGAAAAAATCACGTAGGCACACTCACTCCCGTTCACTAATGGGGTTTCCCATTCTCCGTCCTCTCCCTTTACAAATGCACCCTGCTCCTCAATGGCTGCAATACCCTCTGGTCTTAAATAGGGTTTGACATCGCTATAAATATTCACCAATATTTCCGTTTCCTTGTCCTCTAAAGGTGCCCCTGCCTCACCATCAACACAACAGCCTCCTTTGCAAGCACTCAGATTGCACACAAAATCTTTCTCAATAATCTCCTCGGACACCAAGGTTTTACCTAATTGGAACATAATTCTTAAATATGGCGCAAAGATACTTCTTTCGTCATAAAATGAGACAGAATAATTTCCTTTTGGGAACCCAAAAGGAAATTAGAAAACGTAATTTTGTATGATTAAAAAAGGCTGACATGCAATTTAACTTTAATTTCAAGGAAATATTTACTGCCAGTATGGTATTATTCGCAGTAATCGATATTGTAGGAAGTATTCCTATCATCATATCCCTACGGAACAAAGTAGGACATCTTCATTCGGGCCGAGCATCCATTGTCGCAGCTTGTATCATGGTGGCTTTTTTGTTCATTGGGGAAGAAATCCTAAAATTGATCGGGATAGACGTCAATTCCTTTGCAGTGGCAGGCTCCTTCATACTTTTCTTTTTGGCCATTGAAATGATTTTGGGAATCTCCTTATATAAGGACGATATTCCGGAAACGGCCTCTATAGTTCCTGTAGCCTTCCCATTGATCGCAGGGGCGGGGACCATTACGACCCTTCTATCATTACGATCGGAATTCCACGTTGAGAATATAATTGTGGCGGTAATCGTGAATATTATTTTTGTTTATATCGTCCTGAAATCTTCGAAAAAGATCGAAAAATTCTTGGGTAAAAATGGACTTGATGTAATTAGAAAAGTTTTTGGTGTAATTTTGCTTGCCATTGCGGTGAAGTTATTTGCCAGCAATATCAACGAATTGTTTTAATCACCCCTACAGCTTCTTTATGTATGTTAGAAGTTGTATTATTTAAGCATTACTATTATGAACAAAATTATGAGCATTATCCTGATTACCTTGGCCATTGCCCTTATTGCCTACAACGTGACTTTGATCAATTTTGAGGACCCATTAGAAGGGGATAGTATAATTGCCATTATCGGTATTGTGGCCTCCCTTTCGGCCGTAGTACTTCTGTTGATTTTTATAGCGTCAAAAAAAATTCAGAAAAAGGTGGATGAAAACTAGTAAATAGTTACAATAATCCCTTAATTCTTTTTTTGAATTTTTGGATTATCCAATTCCTTTACTTTTTGCAACATGGCATCGCCCTCGCTTTTGATCTTTGCGTAGATGTTTGGGTCATACAACTGCTCGGCCAACGAGGCCTTTAAATACAATTTTATCTGGTCTTCAAGATCGTAATAAGCCAAGTTAAGATTCCTAATGACCGGGATCCCTTCGGCATATTGTATGAATTTATCGAACAATATATCATCCACTTTAAAATTGTAAATGAATTCGTCCTTAGACAAATAAGAGTACCTATTCCTGTCCTCATCCAAGTGTTCAAATACAAAGCGGGATATTAGCCCCAAACTTTCTACCGATCCAATAGTTTCCATTTCATTGGATCCTATTGGTACAAATACATCTGGGATAATTCCACCGCCCCCATATACCACTTTCCCTTTTGGGGTTGTGAACTTTAAGGAATCGGCCACTTTTATGCTGTCCACGGATAGCAGCTCACCATTATGATATCGGTTCGTGAACTTTTCATAATAATCCTTGTTCCCATTTTTATAATCCTTTTGTATGGATCTCCCAGTAGGGGTGTAGTATCTGGAAATAGTGAGGCGTACCGCAGATCCATCCCCTAGGTCCATTTCCCGTTGCACAAGGCCCTTCCCAAAGGAACGACGTCCTACAATGGTCCCGATATCGTTGTCCTGTAAGGAACCGGCAATAATTTCACTTGCCGATGCTGACCGCTCATTGATGAGCACGTACACGGGTTTATCTTCAAAATCGCCTTTTTTGGTAGCGAAGGAATTGCTTATTTTCCCGTTTTTATTCTTGGTGAACAGTATTAGTTTTTTATCTGGCAGGAATTCATCGGCAATCTCCTCTGCAATACCCAAATACCCTCCGGGATTGTCCCTAAGGTCCAAGGTCAATTTTCTTGCCCCCTGCTTTTGCAAACTATTTAAAGCTGCCTTGAATTCTTTAAAGGACGATTCCGCAAAACGGTTCAATTTAATATACCCCATGTCCGAAGTCAACATATAATAGGCCTCGACGCTCTTTATTGGGATCAAATCCCTCTTAATACTTACATTGAACTTCCTATTGTCCTTTTTCCGAAAGATGTTCAGATTTACGTTAGAGCCTTCTATACCTTTCAACTTATCAACTATAGAATTATTGGGGATGTTCTTTCCAAACAGGGTATCACTATCTGCCACCAAAATACGATCTCCCGGCAGCAGTCCTTTTAAGAAGCTCGGGCCGTTTTCCACGGTTCGGATAACGGCAATGGTATCTTTGTACATATAAAAATTTACCCCGATACCCACAAAATCCCCTTTCATGTTCTCGGACACCTTTTCCATCTCCTCTTTTGAAATGTAAACGGAATGGGGATCCAATTTATCCAAAATATTGTTTACTGTAACATCAACAATACTATCTGTATTGATGTCATCTACATACTCGTAATCTATATAATCAATAAGTCGATTAAGCTTATCCTTTTTTGAATTGGTCGTGAATAATTTCTCTGGAGAATCATTAAAATTTAACTTCCCACCAATCAATATCCCTATCGCAAGTGCCAAAGCAATAACCGTAGGCCATATGTAATTGTATTTGCTTTTCATAAGTCGCTTTTTACGAACTAAATTCTTCTACAGACATGTGTGTGATCAACACCCCGGCCTTTTCCAAGAATTGTAATCCAGAGTCATCTTTATAGGCCCGCTGATATACCACGCGTTTTATACCAGATTGATGGATAAGCTTACTGCATTCCTTGCAAGGCGAAAGGGTAATATACAACGTGGATCCCTCGCAGGATTGGGTAGAGGAAGCCACTTTTGAAATAGCATTGGCTTCAGCATGGAGCACATACCACTTGGTATATCCCTCACCATCCTCACAGCTGTTTTCAAAACCGGTCGGGGTCCCATTGTAGCCATCGGAGATTATCATTCTATCCTTTACGATAATGGCACCGACCTGTTTTCGTTTGCAATAGGACAATTTGCCCCATTCATTTGCCATCCTCAGATAAGCGGTATCATATTTTTTTTGCTTCTTGTTCTCCATCAATACATTAAATCACAATTGATCGTGAAAGACCTACCCTAACCTTAGGGCCAATTACACCTCAAAGGTACACTAATATACCCTCTTTGTGATATTCCGACAACCTTATAAGGTTAATTTTTAGTGAAATTCTACCAAGGAAACGTTTCGACCAACATTGGTATCACAATACAGATGATGAGTATAGAGGCAGCCCCCATAAAGAGTTGCGCCTTCACTTTTGCCACAGATTGACACAAGAAGGACAATAGCAAAATACACAGAATTATAAACACTTGGGAAAGTTCAATTCCAGTGGCAAAACCGAGCAATGGATTCAGTTTATGCTCCTCTTCAGCCATCAACATTTTAAAATAATTGGAAAAGCCAAACCCATGGATCAACCCAAAAAATGCTGTGGCAAACAAATGTATGGACGTATTTTTGTATTCCAACATGCTAATGGAATGCCCAAGATTGAACAAGGCCGTGAACAAGATGGTGACAGGTATTAGAAACTCTATCAAGGCTACATCCATGGTAAAAAGCCCGTATACCGACAAGGCCAAGGAAAGACAGTGTGCCACCGTAAAGACTGTTGCCAGTAACAATACCTTTTTCCAGTCTTTAAATGTGAACGGCAAAACCAACGCTGAAAGAAAAAGAATATGATCGTACGCGTTAATATCTAAAACATGATCCAATCCCATTTGAAGGTAGAACCAGAAATTTTCCATAGTGGTAAAGTTTGGTATATTTAAAACTTATAGCCCTCGCTCTTTCTGAATGGTCTCGTATGCCTTTTGAACCTCTTTGAACTTTTCCTCTGCACCCTTTTTTATAGCTTCATTTTCGGTATTTACCCTATCAGGATGGTATTTTTTGGCCATGGTCCTATATGCCTTTTTCACCTCCTCATCGGTCACCGATCTTTCGATTTCCAAAATTTTATACGCTGTATCGGCTGATTTGATGAACATCGCCTTTATACTTTCGAAATCGATCATGCCAACGTTCAAATATCCGGCAATTTCCTTTATTTTTTCAATCTCAAGCGGACTAATGCTCCCGTCGGACTGGGCTATTCCGAATAAAAAGTGCAACAATTGGAGTCGCACCTCATATCGTGTACGTTGGTTGAGATAGGCACAAATTCTAGCGGCAGATATCTCCCTCTTTTCAATAACTTCATTAAAAGTCCTAAAAATGGCATTTGCCTTGTCCTTGCCATAGGTGCTCAAAAAATACTTTCGCACATAATCCAGTTCGTTTTGGGTTATATTGCCATCGGCCTTGATAACCACTGAACATAAAGAAAGAAGGTTCAATTCAAAATCGGCAGGAGATACCTTTTGACTTGAGCCTCCCCCAAAAACAGAGTTACCCCCCGAACCTTTGCTTCTTAGACTATCAATATAACTCCCAATCAAAAAACCTACAATTGCACCCGGAAACCGAAGCACATAATACCCCAAGATGGCGGCAAACCATTTTATCATCTTATTCAAAATTTTTTCAAAGATATAATATTCAGGGAGAAAAGTACCCCTAAGGAAAAGTTAAGGCACATGCCTTAACTGATACAAATTGGTTACCTTTGTCTGATATCTAAATCATTAAAAATTAGACTATGTATCCTACAGAATTAGTTAAACCTATGAGACAAGATCTGGCATCAGCCGGATTTGAAGAATTATATACATCCGAAGCTGTTGAGAAGGCCATCAATCAAGAAGGAATTACCTTGGTAGTGGTTAACTCTGTTTGTGGTTGTGCTGCAGCCAACGCTAGACCTGCGGCCAAAATGAGCTTAAAAAACAGTAAAAAACCTGACCATTTGGTAACAGTCTTTGCTGGGGTGGACACGGAAGCGGTAAATACCGCAAGGGGACTTATGGTTCCTTTCCCTCCATCATCACCAAGTATGGCATTGTTCAAAAATGGTGAGTTGGTACATATGATTGAGCGCCACCATATTGAAGGAAGACCAGCCGAATTGATTGCTGAGAACCTAATGGAAGCCTACAACGAATTCTGTTAATCTTCATTTCCATGCCTTTTTAGAGGTTGTTGGGGTAGCAGAAAAAAATAAAAGAGAAATCATGCTAGTCATGGTTTCTCTTTTTATTTTTGTGACATGCAAAAAATACTGGCCTACCCATTTTCCGTTATTTACCAAATTTTATTTGGATTGGCATTATTGGTATTCCATCCTATCCAGTGGACTGCATTCAACGTCTTTGGATACCCTGCGTTAAAAAGAACTGTCAGCATTTTAAATTTATGCCTTCTTCGGTGTTCCAGTGTCCTTGGAACCACCTATACCTATAACAACCCACACATCATTCCTACCGATAGACCTTTGATCATAGTGGCCAATCATCAAAGCATGCACGATATTTCTCCTATTATTTGGTATATGAGGCAGCATCATCCCAAATTTGTGAGCAAACAAGAGCTTGGAAAAGGGATTCCCAGTGTGTCCTATAACCTACGGCACGGAGGTTCTGTATTGATCGACAGAAAGGATAGTAGGCAGGCCTTGACAGAAATCGCCAAACTAGGAAAATATATTGAAACCCATAACCGCAGTGCCGTTATCTTTCCAGAGGGGACAAGAAGCAAAACCGGTCATCCAAAGAAATTCCAGACCATGGGGTTGAAAATATTAATGAAAAATGCACCATCGGCTTTGATCGTACCCATTAGCATCAATAATTCTTGGAAAATGATTCGTTACGGAAAATTTCCAAATCCCTTGGGCACCCATATTACACTAGATGTTCACCAACCTCTTGAAATCGGCGAGGATAAAGACGCATTAATTGCCCTAGTAGAAGAAAAGATAACAGCGGGTATAACTTCATTTGCATGACAGATAGCGAAATAGTAGAAGAGACCATCGCCTTTGTAAAGGAAACCCTGAAAGGGGCTGAAGGCGGACATGACTGGTTCCATATTCAGCGGGTATTCAAAAACACCCTACTTATTGCGAAGGATGAAAAGGTCAATATCTTGGTGGTCAGCCTTGGAGCACTCCTACATGACATTGCCGATGCAAAATTTCATGAAGGAGATGAATCTATTGGCCCTAAACTCGCCTCAGAATTTTTGACCTCCCTCGAAGTTGACCCGCAGGTTATTGATCATGTGGTAAACATCATTGAACATATATCCTATAAAACCAGTTTAGAACCCGGTAAAGCTAAATTTACCTCTCCGGAATTGGCAGTAGTCCAAGATGCCGACCGCTTAGATGCCATTGGAGCCATGGGTATTGCCAGGGCCTTTAATTACGGTGGCTTTAAAAACAGGGAACTTTACAACCCCGATATTGCCCCCAACCCAAATATGTCCAAGAAGGAGTATAAAAAATCCTCTGCACCTACCATTAATCATTTCTATGAAAAATTACTTTTGCTAAAAGATAAGATGAATACCGAAAGCGGTTTAAAAATAGCAGCACAAAGACATCAGTTCATGTTGGATTATTTGGAGCAGTTCTTTATGGAATGGAACGGAAATTCTTAAAGGGCCATACAGCCCTAAAGGAATACGTGCCTATTGTACAAATACTGCCTTTGTAGTTTTCATTTTTGTATCTTCAAGCTGAAAACTAGAATCCAACCAAAATGCAAAGAAGAAAATTCATCAAAAATGCGGCTGCCACCTCGGCGGTCTTTTCCATTGTGCCTAGTTTTGTGCTCGGAAAAAACCATGTTCCACCCAGTGATACCCTTTACGTTTCCGCCTTTGGCGTTGGAGGCCGCGGTGGAGGGGTCATCCGGGAACTGACAGAGACAGGAAAAGTAAAATTTGTTTCATTTTGTGATGTGGATAAGCGCATGGTCATGGAAAGTCAGGCCCTACATCCCAATGCTAAAATGTACAAGGACTTTAGAAAGGTTTACGATAAACATTTAAAAGAAATAGACGCCATTATGGTAGCAACACCAGACCATAACCATGCTACCATTGCCTTGCCCTATATGCGCGCCAAAAAACACGCCTATGTAGAGAAGCCCTTGGCCCATAATATATACGAGACACGATTGATGACCGAAGTGGCCAAAGAAAACGGGATCGTTACACAAATGGGAAACCAAGGAGCCTCCAGTGATGGTAGCCGACAGGCCAAAGAATGGATCAAGTCTGGTATCATTGGAAAAGTAGAAAAAGTTGATTGCTGGACCAACCGACCTGTATGGCCACAAGGTGTTAAAATACCCGTTGGCAGGGAAAATGTCCCTAAAGAATTAGATTGGGACCTTTGGCTTGGACCTGCAGCAATGAGGGATTACAACCCCGCTTACCTTCCTTTTAAATGGAGGGGCTGGTGGGATTTTGGAACCGGTGCCCTAGGCGATATGGGTTGTCATATTATGGAAACCCCTTTCAGTACGTTGGACTTGGGATACCCTACGGAAGCAGAAGCCAGTTGCACAACCGTTTGGGTGGGAGATTTTGTAGAAGCAGATTACAGTGCTTCCTGCCCCCCATCATCCATTGTGCGACTCAAATTTAATACCGAAGCACATGGGGACATTGCCCTAAACTGGTATGATGGGGGTTTAAAACCAGATCTGCCGGATGAATTAAAAAACGATGAGACCATAGGTGATGGTGGTGGTGGAAGTATCTTTTATGGAACCAAAGGGATATTGGTCTGCGATACCTATTCCAGAAATCCCCGATTATTACCATCGGAAACCATGAATCTTTTTAATACTCCAGAACCATATCTTCCAAGGATTACAGGTTCCCATGCCAACAACTGGGTGGAAGGCTGTATGAACGGAACGGGCACTTCCTCCGACTTCGCAAGATCAGGGCCCTTGACAGAAGCTGTGCTAATGGGGAACCTTGCCATTAAAGCCTATCAATACAAAGAATTCAAAGAAGGTAAACAAGCAGGAGATTGGGATCCTTTCAACTATCCTGGGAGACGCAAGTTGCTCTGGGATGGCAAGAACATGAAGGTCACCAATTATGAAAAGGCCAACGATTGGGTGAAGCGTGATTACAGACCAGGTTGGGAATTGAGTTAATCTCCTTTTGTAACTAAAAAGCCCACTTTAACGATGTTAAGTGGGCTTTTTTAATGTTTTAACATTCTATTGGAACGGTGATAACTGCCCATCCTTGTAACCTTCATGAAGTCCGGTATTGAGCTTAGGAAAAACCTTATCCTTAAAATACTTTTTCTTTGCCAAATGTACCATGGCGTGGATATCCCTTAAAAACCGATTGGGGCTATTTTGCTGTGCACCCCATCCTATGAGATAGTCTTTAGGTTTCAACTAATGGTTTTATTAAAATAATATGGAATATTTCCAATATTTAAAAATTATTTAAAGGATACTTTTACCAATTGTTTCTTAGAACCCCGTTTGGCATAAAACAGCATGCTTTTATCTTGCTTGTCTGTGTAGGGTAAAGAAATCATTAATGGAAGTCTAGCGTCTTTATCATCTATGACCTTTTCATAGCTCATATTCCCTTGCGCATCCAATTTGATCAAAAATACATTCCTATTTCTACTATAACCTTGTCTAAAGATAATACGCTCGTTGCTCAGTTGCTGTGGGTTTTCACTAGCGGTACTGATAAAAAAGTAGGTGTCGTTGCCCAAAGTGTAAGAGCTATAAGAGGCATAGGCCGCATCGTTTTGGGTCACCTCCGACTTATTAATGTTCCTGGTCCAGATCAAGTCCCCCGAAACGTTCAATTTAGCACTTACCATATCGTTATAATGGTAGCGATCTATATGCAAACGGGCGCCGCTGGCATCTTGCTGTACACTCTTGGTCACAAAATACTCCTCCGCATTAAAAAGAATATCCTTTTCATCTGTAACGGTAACATTCTTAAAAATGAGGTTGGTAATCTCCCGCTCTTCCTCCTTACCAAATTTATCCAACATAAATTGCTGGGAAAAAGGATGGTACTTTTTCTGAAGGAGCTCCAGGGAATTTGGATCAAGTTCAAAATAGACCAACCCATTGTAGCGGCTGTCCTTTCTATCGGCATAGAACCCTACAAATACCAACTTGTCATCGATGAAGATTGGTTTTAGGGCTTCCGAAAATTTGCCCGGATCATCAAAAGTCTGGGTCTTGCCCCCATTTTCATCTATGAGCAATAATTCGTACTGAAATTTCCGTTCGGTAATGGCAAATCGCCTTTTCTTATAATAGGCCTTCCCTATAAGATATACTTTTTTTAAATCTTTGGACACGGCCATGTCCTCAAAAGCGTAATTCTTCTCTTCTATCTCGGCAGAAAAATCATACTCCATCAACTTGGTCCCAGATGTATCGAACAAATAGATATAGTGTTGATTGTCTTTTCGTTTTTTGAAATGGGTGGTTATGGCAAAGGCCGATTTATCCTCATTAAACAGCACGGAGGTTGTAAACCCCGAACCAAAATTCCTATTGTAATAATTCTTGTCCAAAGGGTTTTCTACCTGAACCGATGGTATGGATAGAATAACATCCTCCTTAAAATCCATCACCGACAAAGGGGAGGTGTGAATTACGTATTCATAGGAAGCTGTCCCAAGATTATATTTTAACAATAGGAGATGTAAATGGCCATTTTTGACATAGCCATCAACAAAATCTATAGCTGTTATCTTATAATTAAATTCTGATACCAATTCCAGATCCTTATTGTAATGCTCAATGTAGAATCCTTTTGGTCTAAGGATGAGTCCAGTAAAATAGGATCTTACCAAGATTGAACCTCCTTCCCCATCATCCGCAATGGTCAGTAGGTTTGAATATTTGTAACGGTCACTGTACCGTTCCCCAAAATCATAACTAACGGGCATTTTTTGGGAATGGGAAACCATGTTGGCAGCCAACAGAAAAAATACAATAAGCTTGGTTTTCATAGTAATCGTAGGTTTAAGATTGGTTATGACCCGGGGAATTCAGCTTTACGTTTTTCCAAAAATGCTGAAGTACCTTCTTTAAAATCTGCAGTACCAAAACATTTAGCAAATGCCTTTATCTCAGTTTTAAAACCGTCCACATCAGTTTTAAAACCCGCATTTACGGCTTTTATTGCATATTTGATGGCGACAGATGAATTATTCGACATCTTGCTTGCCAATTTTTCACATAAGGGCATCAATTCTTCTTGGGCAACCACATAATTCACTAAACCATGGGATAATGCTTTTTGGGCGTCTATCATCCCTGCAGTCATAATCATTTCCATGGCTATTCCTTTACCCACTAACTGGGGTAAACGCTGTGTGCCCCCATAACCCGGAATAACTCCTAGGGAAACTTCTGGTAGCCCCATCTTGGCATTATCACTTGCCACCCTAAAATGACAGGCCATTGCCAATTCCAAACCACCACCTAGGGCAAATCCGTTAACTGCTGCAATGACCGGGGTAGAAAGGTTTTCTACAAAACTAAAAAGTTGTTCTTGTCCTTTTTCAGCCAATTTATGTGCTTTTCTTTCACTGAAATGTGCAAATTCAGAAATGTCGGCACCGGCCACAAAAGCTTTTTCCCCGCTTCCTGTAATGATGATGGCCTTTACGGTTTTATCCCTTTCCAACGCTTTAAAAGCATCTTGCAGGTCTTTAATAGTAGCTTTGTTCAAGGCATTCAACTTTGTTGGCCTATTGATGGTAATCAATGCTATAGAGTCGTTCTGCTCTACCAATATGTTCTCGTAACTCATTGTTTTATTATTTTATCAGTTGTAAATTATCCAATAGGTTTCCCTTACACAATTTTATCCCCATTTATGAAGTACGACTATTCCTTTGGGAATCTCACGGTAAATACCGTTCCTTTGCCTACTTGAGAGGTAAAGTCTATACTTCCTTTGTACGTTTCCACAATATTCTTTACCATTCCTAAACCAAGTCCCATTCCGCTCGACTTTGTTGTGAATTTGGGCTCGAATACCTTATCCCTATACTCATCTCCAATCCCAACCCCATTGTCGGCTACCATAATCTTTACTTGCCCTTGTTCTGAAGCCACGGAAACCAAAATACGTGGAGTTTCCACTGTGGGAACAGCCTGTATGGCATTCTTTATCAAATTGGTGATCACCCGAATCAATTGGGTACGGTCCAACTTGGCAATTATTTCTTCTTCTTCGCAAACAAAATGTATATAATCTTCTTGAAAAATATCCAAAGCCAATTTTACAATTTTCACCACATCAAGAGTCTCATTCTGTTGAGCGGGCATATCGGCAAAATTGGAAAATGCAGAGGCAATATTACTTAAGGTATCTATCTGTTGTATTAGGGTTTTAGTATACTCATCTACCTTCCTATCTATATTGGGATCCTTGGGGTCAAATTTACGCTCAAAATTCTGCACGCTAAGGCGCATCGGCGTCAAAGGGTTTTTTATCTCATGGGCCACTTGCTTTGCCATTTCCCGCCATGCCTGCTCCCGCTCACTACGTGCCAATTTTACGGCACTCTGCTCCAGCTCGTCTATCATGGCATTGTACGCCTCTATCAGTTTGCCTATTTCCTGACTGGGATTGTCCACTAGTATCTTCTCGTTCCGCTTCTCAAAGTTGGTTTGGTTCAATTTATCTGATACCGTCTGCAAGGATCTGGTAATATACTTGGAAACAAAATAAGCCAAGGCTATGGCTATTAATAACATTATGAGGTATACCCCTCCCAAGCGCATCAAGAATTCTTCCAGTTCTTGATTGTTAAAGGAATTATCCTCAAAATAGGGCAAATTGAGAATCCCGACAGGCTTGAATCTGGTATCTGTAATATAAGTGTAGGAAGCTTGGTATTTATCCCCAGCAGTGCTCTTTTCCTCTACATAACGCTCATCGACACTTGCCTCCAAATTGTTCAATACCTCGGCAGAAAGGCAATTGGAAATGGAATCCCTTTCAAAGGTAGGCCTAGAGCTCTTTATCAATTGGCCTTCCAGATCGTAAATATTAAAATTCACATTTTGCACATCGGCAATCTGATAAATTTCATCCATAAAGATAAATTCCAGATACTCTGTTGTAACAGGGTAGGTCGTCTTCTGTATGGTATAAACGATACTTTGTTTGATCTGCTCTTCCTTCCGCTCAAGACGATCCGAATGGTAATCCTTGGATTGTTCCCTGTATTGATAAATAGTTACCCCTGCGATCAACACGGATGCGATGAGCACCAATAAGATCATAGTGATAAATATCCGGGATCTAAGAGATAGTTTTGTCAACAAGAATAACCTATTTTGTGCTAAATATAGCAATTATCACGCCAAATGGAGGATGCCATTAACAACTGTTCCAAAAAGTCCCATCTTAGGCATTTGGATTTTTATTACGGATACTCTTGTACAATTTAATGCCCAACATTAGAAGCACACCAAGGACTACGATACCTGCAACTCCAAAAATCCAATTAAAGGTATTCTTTAAGATGACCAAGAACACTACGGCAAAAAGGATCAGGGTGGCCACTTCGTTCCAAAGTCGCATAAAACTGGAGGTATACCGAACCTCATCGCGCTGCAACTGCCTAAATATTTGATGGTTTTTAAGATGGTAAAGTATCAACAGCACCACAAAACCCAATTTTATGTGCATCCAGGGTTGTTGTAGCCAAACAGGCATCAGTACCAACAGCCAAATGGCAAATAGGGTGGCCAATATGGCCGATGGCCATGTAATGATGTACCACAATCTTTTTGTCATCAGTTTTAACTGCTCTGTCAGGATTTCCTTTTCAGGGGACCCCTTCTTTGACGCTTCTATATGGTAAATGAACAACCTAGGGATATAAAACAATCCAGCGAACCAGGTGATCACAAAGATGAGGTGTAATGATTTTATATAATTGTAATAGTCTTGCATTTTGTTCTGCTATGAGCGCACAAATTTCGGGAATATATATTCAGTAACAAATGAAAATATTCCATCAGGTACTAAAGAATATTTTTATTCCTTACCTTAATCTCCTATTCTAAGAGCGCCAATTCCTGCATTCCATAATTCCCTATTATAATCAGGGATATCAGTTTCCATAAGATGTAAAGCTCTTTCTTCCAGAACCTTCCATTGGACATCCAACTCGCTTTTCCTATCCAAGGACGATTGGTTTACCCTAGGAATATCACTGCTGGTCTGATTGATCAAAAATAGGTATTCGGCGGTAAATTTATTGGGAAAATTCTCCACATCATCGTACGCTTGTGATTTTCGCTGCACCATATCCTGGTCCCATGACTCCAATTTTGCTATAAGATCTTCCCCCTTTGATTTCACGGGTGACGCATCCAATTCCGATATAATTTTCTTTAACTGTTGTTGAACAGCATACAAAAGGTTGACCTTTTGGTGCATCTCCGTCACGTTTTGTTCCATGGCAATCATTATAGTATCATAGGCCTCATATTGCCCAGAACTAGTTTTGTAGGTAGGGATTTCCAAAATGGCGCCCATGGTTGCCACTGTTTCCTTTGAGGTCTTCAATTTAAGCGCATATTCTCCCGGGGATACCATATGGCCCTTGAAATTAGCCTCCATATAAACATCCGGGATACCGGGCATTATGGGGTATTTCATATCCCAAACAAAGCGGTTGAGACCTTCGTTTTTAGATAGGACCGGAGCAGGTGGTGGTCCCCCTCCGTTATTCTTAACATATTTAAGATCCTTTTCGGAACTAAAGCTACGCACAAGATTTCCTTTGGTATCATGGATTGCCAAGGATATGCTTGTAGAATCGTTCATTTTTGGCAACTCATAGTAAATGACCATTCCATTCGCGGGATTGATCCCATCAAAAGCATGGGTCCCTTTAAAATCTTCCGTACTTCCACTTAATGGACTTCCCCAAGATCCATTATATGCAGAACTTGGCTTTAAGATCTTGACCCCCTTTTTACTGGGCACATATTGTGATATTGCGGTAAGATCATCCAGAATCCAAAAAGAACGGCCCGAAGTGGCCACAATTAAATTATCATTATGAACCTTTAAATCGGTAATTGGTGTTTTGGGCAAGTTCAGCTGGAAGCTTTCCCAATTTTTACCACCGTTCCAAGAGAGATATATTCCCTTTTCCGTGCCGGCATACAACAAGTCTTTCCTAGTTGCATCTTCCCGCACGACCCTTGTAAAACTACCATAAGGAATCCCTGAACTGATGTTTGTCCAGCTTTTGCCATAATCAGTGGTTTTGTATAAACCAGGAGTATAGTCATTGAATTTGTATCGGGTTGTGGCAATGTAGGCCGTCCCAGGGTCATGGGGAGACACCTCTATGGCATTCACCAAACATTCCTGAAGTCCTTTTGGCGTTACATTCTCCCAACTTTCGCCTCCATTTTTGGTGATATGTACCAAACCGTCATCACTGCCTGTCCAGAAAACACCTTTTTCATGGGGGGATTCAATCATATAGGCTATAGTGCCGTAGTTCTCGGCTCCTACCGCTTCATTGGTATAGGGTCCTCCTCCTTTACCTTGTTTATCGTCCATATTCCGGGTAAGGTCGGGGGAAATTTCTTCCCATGTCACCCCTTTATCACGGGTTCTGAGCACCAATTGGGCACAATGGTAAAACGTATCGGGTTCATGTTGTGACCGAATGATGGGTGCATTCCAATTGTAGAGGTACTTCATATCCCTGGCATCCCTTCCCAAATATTGAATGGGAGCCGCCATTATTTGTGTGGAAGCTTTGGACTCCATATCCAATAACTCTATTGTCCCTAGGTAGCTTCCGCCCATTACATACCTTGGATTATCGGGATCAAAGGCCAAAAAAGCACTTTCCCCACCTGCTGTATACGTCCAATCCTCTTGGGTTATCCCGCTTCTGCCCGTGGACATGCTTGCTATTTTAACAGCGGTATTGTCCTGTTGGCCACCATAAATATTATAGGGGAATAAGTTATCCGTACTGATCCGATAGAACTGTGCCGTGGGCATATTGCTCTGGGTAGACCATGTTTTTCCAAAATTAAAGCTGATACCGGCACCACCATCATCGGCTATGACCATGTTTTTAGAATTATTGGGATTGATCCATAGGTTGTGGTAATCCCCATGTGGGCCCGAAAGGGTTTCCCAAGTTTTTCCGCCATCCAAGGAGCGCAGGGCAGGGGCACTTAGCACATAAACGGTGTTTTCATCGTTGGGATCCGCAAAGACTTCTGTATAGTACCAGGCCCTTTGTACAAGTCGGTTATCGCCGCTTACCATGTTCCATGACTTTCCTGCATCTTCCGATACGAAAAGTCCACCTTGGTCCTTATTGGAATCACTTTCTATCAGGGCATATACTTTATTGGAATTTGCCGGACTCACGGCAATGGCCATTTTACCCTTTTCTTCTGGTAGGCCCTCATGGATTTTGAACCAAGATTCCCCTCCATCAACAGACTTATAAAGGCCACTGCCTTCCCCGCCACTGATCACCATATTTGGTTTGCGTTGGTGGTGCCACATAGCGGCATACAATACTTCAGGGAAATTGGCATCAATGGAAAGCTCCACCCCTCCCGTTAGCTCATTAACAAAAAGTACATTTTTCCAGCTAATTCCCCCATCGGTGGATTTATAGATTCCCCGTTCCTTGGTAGGGCCATAAAGTGCACCTTGGGCAGCTACCCATAGCACATCGGGATTTGTGGGATGAACCACAATTCTGGAAATGTGCTGGGTCTTTTCCAGCCCTATTTTTTTCCAAGTCTTGCCCGCATCGGTAGATTTATAAACCCCATCGCCATAAGAAGTCATAACCCCTCTAGGGGCATGCTCCCCCATACCGCAATAAACGACATTTGGATTGGAGGTGGAGACGGCCACGGCCCCTACAGATCCCAATTCAAAAAATCCGTCCGAAATATTTTCCCACTGCTGCCCTGCATCAACCGTTTTCCAGAGTCCGCCCCCTGTTGTGCCCATATAATAGGTAAGGGGATCGCCGACAACACCCGTAGCTGCGACCGATCGACCTCCACGAAAGGGACCAATGTTCCGATATTTCAATGGGGAAAAATATGATTCTGCCGTTTGACCGAAAACCATGGTCAAGGGCAATAAGCAAACAAATAGTAATAGCTGTTTTTTCATAGGTTCTGGATGGTTAAATGGTGCGCCAAAAAAAAAGTCCCAAGAAAATAATATTCTTGGGACCTTCTAAGTGAGTGTTTATTCTAAAAACAAATAATTGAGTTTTAAATTATTGAAGGCTTCGTTGAACGCCTTGATCTCAGTATCCACTAGGGTATCAAATGTGCCCAATTCCTTATTGATCTCTGCTGTAAGTTCATTTTTGACAACAATATCCTGATCTGTTGGTGGAAAATCGTCCATGGTCACTAGACTGTTCAAATGTCCCAATTTATTGGTTAGTCTGATCGGAAAATTAAGGGGATCTTGACCACTTCTGTTTTGGGTTTGGTATAAGGCCTTTTCTATACCCTCAAAATCAGCTTTCATCTTTTTCACTTTTTCCACCAAATCCTTGGTAGCCTCATTGTCCTTATACTGTTTGGCAAAGGCATCCAATTGTGTACTGATCTTACGTATTTTTTTAATGGATTTGTGCGCCCTATCTACCGTAGCATTAACATCCTCTACAAAATCATACTGCTTTTGCATGGCTGCTACCCCTACCTCCGCTCTTGGATCCGGTAAAATAGTAAAGGTCTCTGTGTTGGTTGTCCCGTTCACATTCAAATGTACCTTATAATCTCCTGGAACTGCTTTTGCTCCTTCCAAATTTGCCCACCAAAGGATCATTCCATCTAATTCTTCTGCCCCTTTTCCTTGGGTATCCCAAACAAAGGTATTGCCCCCTTTTTTTACAGTAAGTTTCTTATCCTTTTCTTTGGCCTTTGTGTTGAAGGATTTCAAAGTATCCCCTGCCATAGAAGTAAAACTCAATGCAATTTTGTCCTCCTCTTTAACATCATTCAAATAAAAATGGGTGATGACACCATTGGGATGGTTCATCCCAGCGGTCTTTGATGGATTCCTGGCCGTTCTTCCTTTGGTCCTATAGGAATCTTTTGGTTTGTACAAAATGGTATTTGTGTTCTTCTTGGCCTCGTTCAACTGGTGCAAAACGGTTAGATCATCTATGATCCAAAGGCTACGACCTTGAGTAGCCACAATAAGATTGTTGTCCTTTACCGCTAAATCGGTAATGGGAACAATAGGAAGGTTCATTTGGAATGGCTTCCAATTGGCTCCATCGTTAAAAGATACGTACATTCCTGTTTCTGTTCCTGCGTATAGCAAACCTTTGCGTTTTGGATCTTCCCTGACCACTCTGGTGAAATGCTCATTGGCAATCCCATTGGTGATTTTGGTCCATGATTTGCCATAATCGGTCGTCTTGTACAAGTAAGGTTGAAAATCCCCCAATTTATACCGTGTTGCCGCAACGTAACATGTACCTTCATCAAAAGCGGAAGGCTCGATACTGTTCACCATGGACCATTCTGGCATCCCTGATGGGGTCACATTTTCCCAGTTCTGTCCGCCATCCTTGGATACATGGATCAGGCCATCATCACTCCCAACCCAAAGCAATCCTTCCTTCAAGGGACTTTCATTGGCTGCAAAAATGGTACAGTAATATTCCACACTGGTATTATCTTGGGTAATTGGTCCTCCACTGGACACTAACTTTGTAGGATCGTTCCTTGTTAGATCTCCGCTCAACAAAGTCCAGCTTTGCCCCTCATTTTCCGTAACATGGACATGATTGGAAAAAGTATATAATTTCTTTGGATTGTGCTTGCTGAAGATAATGGGAAAATTCCATTGAAAACGGTATTTCATGCCGTCTGCGCCATGGCCCATAGGGTTGTCTGGCCATACATTAATTCCCCTTACCGTACCTGTCTCATGGTTCACACGGGTCAGGAATCCATCATAACTGCCACCATAAACAATATCATTGTTTGTAGGATCCACAGCAATATGGGCCGATTCACCTCCTGCGGTTTCTTCCCAGTCATCATCACTAATACTGGAACCATCACTTCGGTGCTTGATACGGATGGTAGAATTATCCTGTTGTGCCGCATAAATACGGTACGGGAACGAATTGTCCGTGGTCACCCTATAAAATTGGGCCGTAGGTTGGTTGTAATACGTACTCCAAGTCTCTCCGGCATCATAGGAAATTTGGGCTCCACCGTCATCCCCGATGATCATTCTATTGGAATCTTCCGGAGCGATCCAAAGATCGTGGTGATCCCCATGCGGGGCATTAAAGGTGCTAAAGGTTTTACCGCCGTCCGAAGATTTGTGGTAATTAACGTTCAGGACATATACAATATCTTCATCTTCGGTATCGGCATACAGTCTGGTATAGTACCAAGCTCTCTGGCGTAATTTGCGTTCATCATTGACTTGGGTCCATTTGTTACCCCCATCATCACTGCGGAAAAGGCCTCCCTTTTCCTTATTCTCAACTATGGCCCAAACCCGTTCACTATTTTTAGGGGATACGGTTACACCGATAATCCCTAAGGTATCCTTTGGAAACCCTTCGTTTTTAGATATTTCTTTCCAGGTCTCCCCACTATCGGTGCTTTTCCAAAGGGCAGAACCTTCCCCCCCGCTACTAAGGCTATATGGAGTTCTTTGAGCTCGCCATGTGGAGGCGTATAAGATTCTTGGGTTGTTGGGGTCAAAAGTAAGATCAACGGCTCCTGCCTGATCGTTTACGAATAACTTTTTGCTCCATGTTTTACCTCCATCGGTACTTTTATAAATACCCCTGTCTTGGGTTGGTTTATAAATATTTCCCAAAACTGCCGCGTATACGACATCGGCATTGGTAGGGTGTATACGAATTCTGGGCACATGCCTACTATCCTTTAATCCCGCTGAAGTCCATGTTTTTCCTGCATTTTCAGATTTCCATATTCCATATCCCGAAGAGACATTCCCTCTCAGGGTTTTTTCACCTCCTCCAACATAGATCACATTGGGGTCGCTTTTGGCTACTTCAATAGCGCCTATGCTACCTCCAAAAAAGCCGTCTGAAATATTTTCCCATTCACGTCCTCCATTTTCAGTTTTCCAAACACCACCACCGGCAGCGCCAAAATAAAATAGATTGGGTTCCCCTGGAACACCGGTTACGGCTGCAGAACGTCCCCCGCGGAAAGGACCTATTAAACGGTACTCCAAACTGGAATATAGTTCCTCTGGATACTGGGTGTCCGTACTTGTGGATTTATTCTTTTTCTGTGCAGAGGTGTTTAACGGCAATAGCATAATGATCAGCATGAACATGCCGATTCTTGAAAGGAAAGATTTCATTTAAGTTGTATTAGAATTAGTCCCTCTAAAAGTAGGGATAAAAACTATTTATGACTAAATCTTTGTCATTAAATTAGTGCGAATTTCCTTGCGTAGAAAATAACCTGTGACAATTGTTGCCAGAACATCTGCAATGGGAAATGATATCCATACGCCCAATTCCCCTAAATATTGTGGCAAAATAAGGACCAATGGGATAAAAAAGAAACCTTGCCTACTCAAGGTGAGCAGTAAAGCGGGCACGGCTTTGCCTACCGCCTGGAAATAGGCAGCCCCTATGAGCTGAAGGGCTATTATTGGAGTAGCTGCGAACACCCATCTCATGGCGCCGGGGGTGTTTTCCAATACAAAGGCGTTCATGGCAAGTTCTGAAGGGGTCATCCCTGGTTTATCACTCAAAAATAATGATGCTATTTCAGCTGGAAATATCATGAGGCCCACAAAGACCAATGATGCCAATATGGCCGCATATTTTATAGCCGTATTGATGGATTCCCTAACCCTTTCGTATTTATTAGCTCCGTAGTTGAATCCGGCAATTGGAAGAAAGCCTTGTGTTACCCCAAAAACAGGAAAAAGGGCGAACATCAACATCCGGCCAATAATGGCGTAGACGGCTACCATGGCCTCGCCTCCCAAGTTGAACAGTACATTGTTCATAATGAGGTATATAATGCTCACTACGGCTTGCCTAGCCATGGTCACAAAGCCCAAGGCCCCTATTTCTTTTAAAATAGTACGATCCAGACCAAAATGGCTCCAGGATATCTTTAACTCTGAATTTTTGGAGAGAAAGAAATAAAAGACATAACTAAAGCAAAGGAAATATCCAATGGTAGTGGCCCATGCTGCCCCTTCCATTCCCCAATCAAAAATATAAATGAAAATATAGTCCATCAGGAGGTTCCCAACGGAAGGAATAATCATGGCAATCATAGCAAATTTAGGCTTCCCCTCTGCCCTGATAACCGTATTTCCCATCATACATAGGGCCAAAAAAGGCACGCCGTAAAGGACTACCGTATAGTAGGTCTTTGCAGGGGCAAATATATCACCCTTACCTCCAAAAGCTGGAATGAGCGTGTCTATGAAATAAAGCCCCAAGAACACCATAGAAATAGTGACCAAGAGGGATAGGGTAATCTGATTCCCAAAAACTTTTAGCGCTTTTTCCGTGTCATTCGCACCCAAGGCACGGGAAATGATACTGGAGCCACCAATTCCAATGGACATCCCCAAGGCCCCAATAAAAAAAGAAACAGGCAATACCACATTGATAGCCGCAATGGCAATGGAACCGATCCAATTACCAACAAAAATAGAGTCTACCAGAACATTGAGCGACATCACCAAAATACCTATGGATGCCGGAAGTGCCTGCTTGATGAGAAGCTTCCCTATAGGCTCAGAACCCAATTGTTCCGAAGACACTTTTGCCATTATAAGGGTAGGGTTTCTGTGGCTTCCCATTCATTGACCCATTGGGCCATGAGGTTCACCCAATTTGGACTATCATTGAGACAAGAGATGTGCTTGTAGTGTTCCCCACCTCCCTCTTCGAACTGTTCCTTCCCTTCCATGGCAATTTCCTCCAATGTTTCCAAACAGTCGGCAACAAAAGCAGGGGTAATTACGGCCAAACGTTTTTTACCCTCTTTTGGAAATCGCTCAAATTCATAATCGGTATAGGGCTTCAACCATGGATCACCAGCCAATCGTGATTGAAAGGAAACACTCACTTTATTTTCTGGTAAGCCCATATGCTCACTGACCAATCTGGTCATCTCATAACATTGGTGACGGTAGCAGGTATGGTGGGCCACAGAATTGGTCTGGCAGCAACTGCCATCTATTTTACAATGAAATTTGGTAGGATCCGATTTTCTGATGTGCCTTTCAGGAATCCCATGGTAGGAAAACAAAAGTTGGTCGTATTCAAAATCTTTCAATCCCTCTGTTATACTCTCGGAAAGCACCTTGATATAATCCGGATTTTTATAAAATGCAGGAAGGGTGGTCACCTTCATTTCAGGGAAATAAGCTTGTTGTTCTTCCATCACCTTTACTACCACAGTTTCATAAGACGACATGGCGTAATGTGGGTACAAGGGCACTAGTAGCACCTCATCCACACCTTGGTCCTTAAGCTCTTGTAGTGCTTTTTTTATGGTAATTGAGCCGTAGCGCATTCCCAAAGCCACAGGTAATTTAGTATGCTCTTTTACCTTTTGGGTAAACCTTTCAGAAATTACTATCAATGGAGAACCTTCATCCCACCAGATCTTCTTGTAGGCCATGGCAGATTTCTTGGGCCTTGTCTGTAAAATAATACCCCTTACAAGAATGTTCCTTAATATTTTGGGGACATCTATTACCCTTTTATCCATTAAAAACTCATCCAAATATGGCTTTACATCCTTTGGGGTAGGGCTATCTGGGGACCCAAGGTTTACAAACAAAACTCCTTTCATGTATCGAACTCTTTAAATTTTCCTTTTCAAAGCAAAAATAACACTTGTAGAGGAACTATAATTTAAAAGCTTTAAATACTTTATTGATGCCAGTATAGAGAAATCTGATTTTAAACTAAAAAATAGTCCTAGAAATACCGTTTTTTGTAAGTTCAAGCCTTAATAGAAAAACGGCCACAGAAATATGGATAAATTCTTCAATAATCCCGAAATCCAGACAACCGCATATGCCTTGGGAACATTTCTCCTTTTGGCCATCCTTTACGTTATTACCAATTACACTTTGAGAAAATTGGGTGCAAATCCCAAATACCTCATTCCCAAAGATTCCATTAAAAAGATGGGGGCACCCTTGTTCCTATTGTTTTTTGCGCTATTGATGCGTTCCCAATCCCTACAGACCATTTTAAATGCAGAGGATTTTTCTTATGCCATTGATAAAACCAGCAACCTTTTGATCATCGGTTGCATCACCTGGTTGATTTTGGTTGCTTTAAAGATCACCAAAAAACTGATCATCCAAAATTATGATGTACAAGCCTCTGACAATTTAAAGGCACGCAAAATATACACCCAATTCAATATTCTGGAACGTATTTTTATTGTGCTGGTAGTCCTTTTGGCCATTGCCGCCGCTTTGATGAGTTTTGAAAGCATCAGGGAAATTGGGATAAGTCTCTTTGCCTCGGCAGGTGTGGCAGGTATCATTGTCGGATTTTCTGCCCAGAAAATGATTGGCACCATCTTGGCAGGGATCCAAATCGCCATCACCCAGCCCATAAAAATTGATGATGTGGTCATCGTTGAGGGCGAATGGGGACGTATTGAAGAGATCACACTCACCTATGTAGTTATCGCCATTTGGGACAAGAGACGGCTCATAGTACCGACTCCTTACTTCATTGATAAGCCTTTTCAAAACTGGACAAAAAGCTCTTCTGATATCATGGGAACTGTTTTTATCCACACTGATTATCAAGTCCCATTTGATAAATTAAGGGAAGAACTTACCCGAATTTTAGAGGGCACAGATCTATGGGACGGAAAAGTAAATGTACTTCAGGTTACAGAAGCGAAAGAGAGGAGCGTGGAGATACGCGCTCTAATGAGTGCTTCGGATTCTCCTGCCGCTTGGGACCTTAGAGTATTGGTAAGGGAAAAACTGATTACCTATTTGCAGGATAACTACCCGGAGAGTCTACCCCACACACGCCTATACATCAAAAATATAGACAATTCAAAAGCGGAGAAAGAACAAAAAAGTAAAAAATAAACTGTTACAGGGAACCTTTAAGGCCAAGAAAACGTTAATTATCCAATAACTTTTTATTTCTATGGTTTTTTAAGGCATTTTTAATCCTAATTAAGAGATCTCTATGCGCTTCTTCCTGGCCTTGGCCATCACATTTATTATCACAGGCTCTTTTGCCCAAGAAAAAAATAGCTTGCTCTGGGAAATTTCCGGAAATGGATTGGAACAGAGCTCGTACCTCTATGGCACCATGCATGTGAGTAAAAAAATTGCCTTCCGTTTGGATGATGTGTTTTATGAGGCCTTGGAAAAAAGTGATATCGTCGCCTTGGAATCCGATCCGGATACTTGGTTGGATGATGAGGATAGTCTGGATAATTCCGGCTATGGCCAAGGCACTACTTTTGCTGCAAAAGGGTTCTACATCTATCCTTTTCTGGTTAAGAACCCCAAAAAAGAGGATATAGCCGCCTATTTGGCTTTTGAGGACCGTTTGATCAATACTATTTTATACCGCTCGGATGGCTTTTCTGGGAACTTTGAAGAGGAAACCTATCTGGACATGTTCATCTATCAAGCCGGCAAAAAATCCAATAAGCCCATTGTCGCCCTTGAGGATATAGAAGAATCATCTGCCCTAGTTGGGAAAGCCAATTTAAACGCCTTAAAAGCAAAACCAGACGAATGGCTACAAAAAACAATTCAGCAGCAAGATCCGTTGACCTTGATGCAGGATGCTTACAGGGAAAGGAACATTAATTTTATTGATAGTATCAACCAAGGGGTTTACACTAGGCATTATTTAAAAAATATGCTCTATATCCGCAACAATCAAATGGTACAACGCTTGGATTCCATAATGAAGAAAGGCAAAGTGTTCACGGGTATTGGTGCTGCCCACTTACCTGGTATAAATGGTGTTATCGCTTTATTGCGCAGCAAGGGATACGTTGTGAGGCCCTTGACCTCAAAAATAAGCAGCGTTGGAAGACGCATAAAAGAGCGATTGGAAAAGCAGGTAAAAGTGAATACCTATACCAAAACGCAACCTGATGATGGCTTCTTCTCCCTTTTATTACCCAGCAAACTCTATCCCATCTCGGAGATGACGAATACCACCTATATTGCCCCTGACCTGGCTAATGGGAGCTATTTTATGGTCAATCGTATTCCCACCAATACCTTTTTAAAAAAAGATGCCCTATTTACTATTGAGGACATTGACCGATTTCTTTTTGAAAATATTCCAGGAACCATCAGCGAGAAAACAGGACTGTACAAAGATGAATATTATGGGCTAGACGTAAAAAACGAATTGAAGAATGGCGACCGTCAACGGTACCAAATTTATATTACCCCTCTGGAAATCATAATATTTAAAATGGGAGGACAGGGCAACTATGTCACTCAATATTCGGACACCATTTTTAACAGCATTAACTTTAAGAAACTTGCGACACAAAAAGAACTGGTCACTTCAGGTTTTATGGATTTTGAAATTGAAATGCCCGCTTTTTACACTTTCTCTAATCGGTTTAGAAATGGCACCCGATCCGTTGAAGGCTATGATAAAGCTACAGGTAACTACTTCTTTCTTAAAAAAGCCACCTTGCACGATTTCAATTTTATAGAGGAGGACGCCTTTGAATTGAAGCAGATACAAAAACGGTTCTATGAAGACTTAAACTTAGACCCCCTCTATGGCGAATTTTATAAAAAGTCCTTGACATCGGCAGCTCCTTTTAACTCCACGCAAAATTTACAGTTAAAAACGGTCATTAACGGAGGTGATTACTTTTTGTTAGGTGCGGTGACCAACAATGAGGATGAGGCCAATACCTATTTTAATTCCTTTGTTCTAAAAAAACCTATGTATCTGGAGCCTTTTAAAAAAGTAAAGGATACAGCGCTTTTCTTTACAACCGTTAGCAACATTACTCCTCCGAAATTTGTTGAAAACAGCAATAATTACTACACTGGCAAGAACAGGTCTAAGCCCTACAGTCCATATGTAAAGAAGACACTTTACCTAAACAAGAACAATGAAGCTATTACTGTAGAGGTCAGCAAGGCCCATGATTATTTAATGTTCCCAAGTATAGATTCAGTTTGGGCCCTCCGAAAAAAAATATATTCAAATAGGAAGTTTACCATTCACGATGAGAAAAAATCCATTTCCCCCAAAGGATATCATGAATTGAATCTAACATTGGGGGATACGGCCAGTTCAACGAGAATTTTGGTGAAAAATATCTCGAAGGGCGGACTGCTCTATGAAGTAAAAGCCAATTTGGACACCCTTAGTACCCCAAGTACGTTTGTTGCTGAATTCTTTTCTAATTTTAAACCCATGGACACCCTTATCGGGAGGAATCTAATGGAGGATAAGGTCCCTGAATTTTTTAAGGCCCTTCGTGAACGGGACAGTATTGGTGCTGATGGAATCCGCTTTCTGCTCTTTACCAAAAAGCATTTGGATTCACTTACCTATTATATTTCAAAATTTAATTTTAGGGAAGACCAAAAAAACATACAGGCCTCCCTCATTCAAAAAATGGGTGAAATAGACGATCCAGAGGTATTTCAATTCTTTAGGACCCTCTATGTAGACTCGTATAATAATTCCAATGCCCAGACCAAAATATTGCAGGCGATTGCTAAAAAATCGGATGATTATTCCACGGAGCTTCTCTTGGAACTTATGTCCAAAGACCTGCCATTGGTTTCCAATAAACTGGAAATCCATGCCGTTTTCAAACCTTATATGGACAATCTTGAGCTAGCGAAAAAATTATTTCCAAAAATTTTGGACTACAGCACCATTGAGGAATATAATGGTCCCATTTTTTCCATTTTGGCTGATCTAATGACGCAAGGGATGATAAAACCGAAGAGCTATAAGAAATATAGCAAGCAAATTTTAAACGATGCCAAATTACAGCTGAAAAGACATTTAGGACAATGGATTTCTACTGATAGCCAAAAGCGATTTTTCAGCAACACCCAATTTCAAAATACCAATATTTTGGAAGACTATGAAATACTGCTCTATCCGTTTATCAAGGACAAAGAGGTTCAGCAGTTTTTTAATCGTCTTTTACTTAGCAATGATCCAAAAATAAAAACAACCTATGTTACTTTATTGGCCAAGGATAATAAGAATATACCATATGAAATGGTAGATTCCTTGGCTGCGAACATCAACAGTAGGACCCTATTGTTCAATAGGCTAAAAGACTTGGATCAGCTATCCCTTTTCCCGGTCCTATATAGGACACAACAACACTTGGCAGAGGCTTCTTTTTTTGATCAAGAAGAATTTGATGAAGCACAGAATACCATACAATATATTACGGAAAGACCATTAAAATATAAGGATCAAGAATATACCGGTTATTATTTTAAGTTGCGGAACAATCAAGATTACGACGACGGATACAAAATCTACCTATCGGTATATACAAATGAACATGGCCTAAATACCAACCCATTTTATAAGAGCCAAGGAATCCGTATCGAGGATACCGATACTGAAAAGGAACTTGTAGATTTGGTCACCGAAGAGTTCATGTTGAAAGATAGGCAACGCGCCATAGTTTACAGACCTTATTTATTTAGTAATTTTAATCAGTTCGGCTTCTAAATCACCTAACACCATGAAAACTTCTTTTATTTTTCTGTTCCTTATCCTTTTGATCCAACCGATCTTATCCCAAGAAATTGTGTGTTCCCAAAAAGATAAAGCTGCTTTTGAGGATAAGATAGCTGTACTTCAAAAATTAAAAGGACAATCCAACTACGGGGAGCTCTTGGCAGCAGTGGGCAAGACTTTTTTTGGAATACCCTATGTTGCAAAGACCTTGGAAATTGGGATTTCCGAATCCTTGGTTGTCAACCTACAGGGGTTGGACTGTACCACCTATGTGGAAAATGTTCTTGCCTTTGGATCTATGGTACGGAAGCATAAAACAGATTTTGATTCCTTTACCAGCACCTTGGAGCAAATAAGATACGAAGACGGCAATATGGATGGGTATGCCTCCCGACTCCACTATTTCTCATATTGGATCAAGGACAATGTAAATAAAGGCCTTGTACAGGATATAACCGCAGACATAGGGGGAATAGAAATTAACAAAGAAATCAACTTTATGGGCTCCCATAGGGACCTATACCCTTTTTTAAAGAACGATCAAAATTTTGAAAGGATTCTGCAAATGGAAAAGGACCTCAATGGACAGCCGATCTGTTTTCTGCCTCAGAACCAGATTGCTGCCAACGAACATCTCATCCAATCGGGAGACATTATTGCCTTGACCACCTCTATAAAAGGATTAGATATCACCCATACCGGATTTGCTACCAGGGAAGCCGACGGGCGCATTCATTTACTCCACGCTTCTACCGGAAGTATGCAGGTCGAGGTCTCTGAATTACCTTTGGTGGATTATCTTAAAAAGATCAAAAGCAATACGGGAATTATGGTGGTCAGGCCACTATAATTGAAATGGATTACCATGTTTTTTGGGAACGGACAAGTGCGTCAAGGCCATTTTTACAAACCACCCGGTTTGTTGCAAGTTGATTTTAGGATCGACCAGACCAAAAAATGGCGTTTCAACGATACTCTTTGCTTTTTTATCCCTAGTAAATACATGCAGTTTCATCTTATCAAAAACAATAAACAAACCAAGCGGTCAGTTTGGTCCATGTTCCTACTATTGCCCCTTTTTCATAAAGATCACCCTCAGTTTTTCCTGATCTTCCGGAAATACATCATGTAAATCGATCTCCATTAAGGAACCATCGGTCAAGGTAATGAACAGCATATCGTTCTTTAGTAC
>JBLGAT010000002.1:0-78795 GCA_047612485.1 Psychroserpens sp. | reverse complement strand
ATTGGAACCCACAAAAAATTCACTAAATCCCTTCGAACCATGGGATCCCATGATTATCAGATCAATGTCCATTTCCTTGGCAAGCTCATTAATTTCGCTGAAAACCTTATAATTTTGTATGACTTCCGTTATTTTAATGCCCTTCAAATAGCCCTTATCCAAAAACGTGGTGAACTTGTCCTTGGCCATGTTCATATAATACTTCGCCTCAGCCATTTCTGCGGCCTCATTGGCCACAAAAACAGATTCTGAAATTCCTAGCATATGAAAGACCGTAATTTCCGCATTATACCTTTTGGCAAGACTTGCGGCCACCTCTAAGGCGTATTCGGAAAATTTCGAAAAATCAACAGGGACCAATAACTTTTTCATTGTTGAGCTAATTACAATATTGCCTTTGAATTTTAAAAATCAATGTTTTTTTAAACATGGAAACCCTCTTGGGCCACCCTTTATTTTAAGGTATCTAGAATTTTTTGTTTCGCTTTTCATTGTGCTTTTTCAGTTGTCGTTCCAAATCATTCAAGGTGGCAACAGCAGCCTTTTCAAAATGTGCCTCATTGGATTTGGCAAATAATCTTGGACCTGGAGCACTTAACTCAATTTCACAAATCTTACCTTTTTCCGAAGGATCATTTTCCAATTTAAAATAGACCATGGCAGAAATCACCCAATTGTATCGATCCCCCAACTTGTCCAATTTTTTTGTTATAAATTCTGTCGTTGCCTCGCTGGTGGGCATTTTTACATATTGAACATTTATGGTCATAATGGCACGGTTTAAAAGGATTCTTTGTATAAAAATAATTATTGTGATAATCGGTTACTATGATTATTGTCATCTGATCCAAAAACATAAGGACCTACCCTTTGTACACCTGATAATTATCATTTTATATGAACTCCACATATAATACTTTGACAGTATCATAAAATAAGTATACCATGAAAAACAAAATGACACTATTTGTATTATTTCTATTGATCCCACTATTCACCATTGCTCAGGCTTTCAAGGGCATTGAGGAAATTGCCCCCTTCAGTGAAGGGCTTGCGGCCATTAAAAAAGGGGAACAATGGGGATTCATCAACACCAAAGGCGATCTTATCATTGATTTTAGAAATGATCTTGTATGGGACCATAATGCAGACCCATCTACATTTGGAATAATGGGGGTAAAATACCCCAGCTTTAAACAGGGCAGGTGCCTTGTCAAAAAAATAGAAGAAGGTATTCCCTATTATGGCTTCATTGATAAATCGGGAAAATTGGTCATCGACTATCAATTCTTGAACGTGGAACAATACGAAAGTGGATACTTAACAGGTATTATTTTTGAGAAAGTTTTAAAGGGGGAGAACGAATTCAAGCTAAAAATATATGAATATAAATTCCATGAAGTCTTAATGGATACCTCTGGAAAAATAATCGAATATTTAACTAAACCAACCAATATTCAAATGACCTCTAAAAGATATAAGACCCCTTGGTTGAGGACCAAATTACTCAATGATAATTTGATAGCCGTTCGAAATGAGGATAACAGTTTGGAAATAAGGAAATTAACCATGTAAATATCGTCAAGATTATGAAAATAAATTGGGAAGAACTCTACGTTTTAGCCGAACACTGGAAGTCCGATCTACTTTTTTATAAAGATGATCTTCGCTTTCTACATCACCTTATTGATAAATATTTCATCTGGATCACCAAAACAGAGAATTTGGCAATGGTAAAGGAAATCAAAACCGATCTTTTTGAGTTGGGCAATACATGTGACGATCTTTTGGAAAAAGTTGGAAAACATATGATTCAAATAGGATATTTGGTAGAAAACCCAAAGAGACAAGATGCAGGAGTTTTTGCCATGGAGCACCAACATTTGGAGCAGGAAATAACCCACTTTGTGAAAACGTTCAGAAACAATAGAAAAGAAGTCTTTGCGATTACCGAGTATATCATGGACAGTGAAGCTTTTTATTCCATTATGGAACCACAACAACCTTAAAATAAAATACGATCATGAACAATCCCATGTCCCTGTTAACTGAAATAACCCAATTGACTTCAAACATTGAAACCAATTACCCAGAATTGTACCGATTTTTGGATGAAAACCCATGCACAATACCCAATGAAAGCCACCCCAACATGGATCAAACCACACTCATGGCCTACTTGGATAGTTTAAAACAATTGCTAAAGCACCATTTAGAAACGCACAAAACACAGATCAAGAACACTTAACCAATACTACGATCATGGGAGAAATAGCCACATCAGACCGACAGATCATCTTGTACTACAGTTCCAAATCCACAAGGGCAAAGCAGACTTTGGTCTATGCCAAGGCGGAAGGATTGCCTATACATGAAATAGATATTTTAAAAACTCCCCTTACCGGAACACAGATTGCAGAGCTAGCGGGGCGCTTAGATATGGACATTAAAGATTTGGTGAACCAGGACCATCCCATATATATTGCCAAATTTAAAGAACATCATGATTTTTCTGATGACGATTGGATAAAAATGATTCGCCATAATCCAGATATCATGAAACAACCTATCGCTATTCGCGGTAAATTGACCATTTTGATAGAAACCCCTACGGATATAATTAAAATTTAAGGGGAATTAATTTTAATTTCCACTCCTTTTTTCGTCCTTGAGCTTTTTCTTTTCCAATTTTTTAAAATAACCCCTAAACAAAAAGTTGTGCTTAAGAGCTTCCATATTTATATCAAATTTTTCTGTTCCCGACTGAATATTTTTTAGGGTAGCATCCAGTTTTTGGACCAATAAGGTATCTGTGGTCAGATAGTCCAGCGCCCCTTCCCCTTCTTTTACATTTTTGACCAAGACTTGAACATCTTTGGTAATCTCCTCTATTTTTAAGCTTGTTGCTTGCATATTATTAATAACCTGCTTCATTTGGTTTCCGGATATAGTATCACTCAGTAATATTCCGGCGGTGCTCCCCTGAAGATCAATGGTATTCGCCATTTTGTTCAACCTGGTAAAGGCTATATTTGCCTGCTCACTTGTCAGCTTTAGATTATTTACGATTTTTTCAAGATTGGAAGCCATTACGGTATCGTTCAGTAAGCGGCCCATAGTCCCCTTACCCTTGGTCAAGGATTGGGATACCTTTAATAAATCTGCCGTCAACATAGCCGCGTTTTCATTGGTCACATTTAAAGTACTCAACATATCCTCTGTGGCTATTCGGCTATATGAAGAAATTTCATCGTTATCCTGGACCAAAGGAGCATTGTTTTTCCCGGGAATAATATTGATGATCATACTCCCAACAAGTCCATCCGAGCCAATGGTAGCAATGGCATCCTTTTTTATATATTGCTGCATTTTTTCCTCAATGGCCATGCGAACTTTGATAAGTGTATCGCTTTCCATTTCAATTGCCTTTACGGTACCCACTACAATTCCCGAGAACCTTACATTATTTCCCAAAATCAAGCCGTTAACATTATTGAATTTTGCACTAAGGGAAAATGTCTTACTGAACATACTTTTATTGTTCCCAATTAAATAGGATGCCACAACCAATAGGATGGTCCCAATAATTACAAAAAAACCTAATCTTATATTATTTCGTGAAGTTGATTTTACCATGGTCCTGTTATTTAAAGAAGGCCTTTATTTTTGGATCTATTGCCTTTACTAGTTCATTATATGTTCCTTCTGCATAATTAATGCCGTCCACCAAAAGAATCATCCGATCTGCGATGACCCTGGCACAATCCACATCGTGGGTTATGATCAAGGAAGAGGTCTCGTATTTCTTTTGGATTCGAAGCATTAGTTCAATGATTTCCTTGGAAGTAATAGGATCCAATCCACTCGTGGGTTCGTCATACAGTATGATCTTAGGGCGAATAATCAATGTTCTGGCCAAGGCTATCCTTCGTTTCATTCCTCCCGAAAGTTCGCTCGGCATCATATCCAAGGTATGTGCCAATCCCACATTTTCCAAGGCTTCCAAAATAATAGCATTGGTATCCATCCCTTTTTCAAATCTCTTTTCATGTCGTCTCAGCGGAAATTCTAAATTTTCCTTTACGGTCATGGAATCATAAAGGGCGCTTCCTTGAAACAGAAATCCAATTTCAGCTCTCAACTTGTCCAATAATGTCCTATTTAATTGGGTCACTTCGTAGCCCATAATATTAATTGATCCGCTATCAGCTGTTTCCAATCCCACCAAACACTTAATCAGAACAGATTTTCCAGAACCGGATTTGCCCATGATTACCAAGTTCTCTCCCTTATAAAGTTGCATGTTAAACCCATTGAGCACATGATTGTCACCAAAATTTTTTTTGACATCCTTGATATCAATTACCTTTTCCCTTGTATCCTTCACATTCGAACTGTTGGTAGTATCATTCATAGGCATTAGAGATCATAAAAAATATCTGAGATAAATACCGCCACAAAATCTATAATAAAAATTAACATGGATGCCATTACCACGGCGGTGTTGGCAGCCACCCCCACCCCAACAGTTCCCTTCTTGCAATGATATCCCTTATAACACCCAACCAATCCTATGGCAAAACCAAAGAAAAAGGATTTAGTCACTGCCGGGATTAGATCGCTATACCCCAAGGATTTAAAAACTTTATTAAAATAGAGCGCAAAGGATACTTCCCCTTTTAGATTTTCTACCAAAAACGACCCGTAAAGCGCAAAAGCATCACCTATCACAACTAAAATGGGCACCATCAGCATGGTGGCCAATATCCGGGTTACGACCAAATATTTAAAAGGATTGGTCCCTGAAACTTCCATTGCATCTATTTGTTCAGTAACCCTCATAGATCCGAGTTCCGCTCCCATACCAGAAGCAACTCTCCCAGCACAGATAAGGGCTACGATCACCGGACCAATTTCCCTAACGATCGATATCCCCACCATGTTGGGCATCCAAGAAACAGCTCCGAACTCCTGTAAGGTTGGCCTGGTCTGTAATGTTAATACCAATCCAATGATAAAGCCGGTAATCCCTACTAAAGGTAAAGATCTATTACCTACGCTATAGCATTGATGCAATAGTTCCGAAAACTCGTAAGGAGGTTTTAAAAACTCTAGAAAAAATCGTCTCGAAAAAAAAGAAAGATCCCCTATCTGGTCAAAGAACTCTAGAATCCCACTTTTTATTTGAGTAATAAATTTCATGGTCCTATAATGAAGTTTAACTGTCTATATCAAATATAACATCGTTTATTTTCCTTAAAAATGACCATGGTCATACCTCCATTTACCCCACCAACCTCAAAAAAAGTCGATTTTACCGAAATAACAAAAAGAAGTTCCTTCGATTTTTTAGTTTCCATTGTTCTTTATTCCCAAGGGATTTTGATGGTGTACAGATGATATTTGTCATAAAAAAAGGAAGGTAGGAGCCTTATTTTTGAAGAGATATTAATTTTCACTGTTATGTTGAATTCGCAAAAGGTAAGAAACGAAATGTATCAAAATTTAGGCAAGCTATTTTATGCCGTTGCAATGGCCGATAATGCCATAAGACCTATAGAAGTACAACGGCTAAAAGAGGCCGTAATAGAAAAATGGCTGAACGTAGATGCGATTGAAGACGAATTTGGGACAGATGCCGCTTACCAAATAGAAATTGTATTCGATTGGCTACAGGAAGAAGAGAATGACGGTCAAAGCTATTTTGATGAATTCAAAGATTTCTTCGAAGAACACAAAGATCGGATCAATCCAAATATGATCACCCTTATATGGAAAACGGCTGAAACCATAGCTGCCTCTTTTGCCGGTAAGAACAAATCGGAGTTAATTATCTTGGCAAAGCTAAAATTGTTCTTAAAAAGTATCCAATAATCTATGGGCCTCGAAAATTATATAGACCACACTCTATTAAACCCAACAGCAACAGATCAAGAAATCCTCAATTTATGTTCAGAGGCGAAAATGTATAATTTTTTCGGAGTTTGTGTTCATGGATGCCATGTGTCCTTGGCAAAAAAAGAACTCATGGGCACTCCAATTACTTTAGTGGCTGTTATAGGTTTCCCACTTGGTGCCATGAGTACTAGTTCAAAAACATGGGAGGCCCAAGATAGTGTTGTAGCTGGAGCTGATGAAATTGACATGGTCCTGAACATAGGATGGCTGAAATCCAAAAAATATGGGTTGGTCTTGGAGGAGATCACAAAAATTAAACAGGCCATTGGCACCCACATATTAAAGGTTATCATAGAAACTTGTTACCTAAACGAAGAAGAAAAATTAAAGGCCTGTGAGCTAATCATGCAAGGGAATGCCGATTACGTTAAGACCTCAACCGGGTTTGGACCAGAGGGGGCCGCATATGAAGATGTTGCCCTTTTGAAAAAGACAGTTGGCAATCGAATAAAAATAAAGGCTTCCGGAGGCATTAAGAATACGGAAATGGCTTTGAAATATATTGATTTAGGTGCTTCCCGAATTGGCACCTCTTCAGGCATCAAAATCTTAACAGGTCCATAACACAGCATATATGAGTACACACATTGATGCCAAAAAAGGGGAAATTTCCGAAACTGTACTCCTGCCAGGAGATCCTTTACGGGCAAAGTGGATTGCCGAAACTTTTTTGGAAAATCCATTCTGTTATAATGAGGTCAGGGGAATGTACGGATATACGGGAACTTATAAGGGCAAAATGGTTTCGGTACAGGGCAGCGGGATGGGTATTCCGTCGGCCATGATCTATTATCATGAGCTGATCAATGAGTATGGCGTAAAGAATATGATCCGTGTTGGCTCTGCAGGCTCCTACCAAAAAGATGTCAAGATTAGGGATATTGTTTTGGCCATGGCCGCATCTACCACATCGGGAATCAATAATTCCAGATTCATCAATGCCGATTATTCCCCCACCGCCAACTTTGAACTATTCATGAAGGCAGCCTCTTTCGCCAAAGAACATAAAATCCCTATTAAGGCCGGTAATGTACTCTCATCGGATGAATTTTATGAAGATGACCCAAAAGCTTATAAACTATGGGCCCAGTTTGGTGTTCTCTGTGTGGAAATGGAAGCTTCAGGTCTGTACACCGTTGCTGCCCGATACAATGTAAAAGCCCTGGCCATCCTGACCATTTCCGATTCCTTGGTCACAGGTGAGAGAACAACATCCTTGGAAAGGGAGAGTTCTTTTCGACAAATGATAGAAATTGCACTGGGAGTTTTATAATCAATTAAAACTTTGCACCTTTAGAGGAATTATATTAACACTTTATATGATTAAAGAACTTAAGGAAAACTATCAGCATATTTTTGAGGAAGCCTTATTGGAAGAAATCAACCAAGTAGGGACCTATAAGGAAATTCCGGAAGGTTTCAAACTTATGGAGATAGGCAACTATATTAAATCCATGCCCCTTTTGGTCTCAGGAGTTGTAAAAATACTTCGGGAGGATGAAAACGGAGATGAACTTCTGCTCTATTTTTTAGAACAAGGGGATACCTGTGCTATGACACTGACCTGCTGTTTGGGGCAGACCAAAAGTGAAATAAGGGCAATTTCAGAAACGGAAACCAAGTTGATCATGGTCCCGGTACACAAAATGGAAGAATGGATGGCCAAATACAGCAGTTGGCGGAAATTTATACTGCAGAGCTATCAAGAGAGGCTCAACGACCTGTTCAAGACCGTAGACAGTATTGCTTTTCTAAAAATGGACGAGAGGCTCTTAAAATATCTTAAGGATAAGGCACGTGTCACCAATGATAACACCATCAATGGTACCCACCAACAAATAGCTTATGAACTCCATACCTCTAGAGTCGTTGTTTCCCGTTTATTAAAAAAATTGGAAAATATGGGACAGGTTGAGCTTTTTAGGAACTACATTAAGTTGATAGAGGGATAGCCAGGTTATGAAGTTGTAGCTTATTGCCTAGACTTGATTAAAATTGTACTTTTAAATTAAACAAACCAAAGCATGACCATCCATAATTTAGGCGAAGACAATACCATTTTGAATCAATTCATTGCAGAATTAAGGGATAAGGATACGCAAAAGGATTCAATGCGGTTTAGAAAGAATATAGAGCGTATTGGAGAAATATTGGGGTACGAAATGAGTAAGACCCTATCCTATTTGGATAAGGTCATCAATACCCCGTTAGGGTCCAAAGAAATGGCACTTCCCATCAACGATCTTGTTCTATGTGCCGTGTTACGGGCAGGGCTCCCATTGCACCAAGGTGTGCAGAATTATTTTGATGCCGCTGAAAATGCATTTATTTCAGCTTATCGAAAACATTTGAACGGGGGCGAGGTATTTGAAGTAATTGTAAAATATTTGGCATCGCCCACATTAACAGACAAGACCTTGGTCATTATAGATCCCATGCTGGCTACAGGTAAAACTCTGGAAAACACCTTCAAAGCTATGCAAGGCCATGGTAAGCCCAAACAAATACATATTGTATCGGTAATTGGATCCAAGCAAGGAGTTGATTATGCCAAAAGTATCTTTCCTGAAAACACCCATTTATGGATTGCTGCCATTGATGATGAACTCAATGATTATAGCTACATTATTCCTGGTTTAGGGGACGCTGGAGACTTATCCTTTGGTCTTAAATTATAATACATCCATTTAGAATTCCTCATTATAAACAACAAAATGTTCTCTAGATCTTATTTGTAAGCAAAAGACCTTTTTCAGATAGTATTACTTCCTTCGCTGCTTTATAACCCAACTCATATATGATATCCGCATTATTGAATGAGAATGTGCTATAGTCTGAGAGGCTCTTGGGACAAATCAGTAAATCACAAACCTTAAATTTAGATAAAAGTCCATCTTCCATTTTAATTTGAAGGGCCCTATCCATTACATTATAGGAATGTTTTAGATCACTAATCTTCATTTTCTCAAAGGGGTTTACATATACCCCTAAAATAGTATCGCAATAGTTTTCAATGGCATCTACCGGAAAGTTATTCAATACACCCCCATCTACATAATACTTACCGTTGATATTTACGGGTGTAAACACCCCCGGATAGGCTGCCGAGGCCAAAATGGCCTTGATAAGAGGGCCATCTTGGAATATCTCTGAGGTTCCTTCCAGAATATTGGTTCCAGTGATAAATAATCTCTTTTTAAGACCTTCAAAGGTATCATGGGGAATATATTTTTTAAATACTTCAAATAACTTATCAGAATCTACAAAACCTGGTTTTCTTAGGGCATAGGTATTGATGGAGAACAAATCCACGGTTTTAAAAAATCTTAATATTTCCTCACAGGAATGTCCTTCTGCATAGAGTGCGCCTACAATAGCACCTGCACTTGTCCCTGCAATATGAGATGGGATGATCCCTTCTTCTTCCAAAGCCTTAATAGCCCCAATATGTGCAATCCCCCGAACACCACCTCCAGAAAGCACCAGGCCAATATTCATATTAATACTGTTTTTAATCATATAGCGTATTATTAACTATTTAGGATAAAGAATCCAATTAGACCGGATATAAATATGAGCCCATAGCCAATGAGTATGTACTTCTTTAGATGTGGGCTTCCATTCCATAATGCCAAACCTATTTTTACAACGGTATTTGATATGGTGGCCAATATAATGGCAATCTGAGCAGTTAATATGGCTAGGGTATCCCTTCCCAATTTGGATACGGAAATAGTAATGGCATCAATATCTGTCAAGGCACTGATGGCACTTGATAGATAAATTCCTTTATCCCCATATTCAGAACTGGCATAACTTACCAAAATTAAGATTCCTGTATATAAAACCCCAAAAAAAAGGGCATCCCTAATATTAAGGGGTTGGCCTAAAGGCAGAGCTTCCGTAAAACGTTCATTTGAGGTTTTTTTATTATAAAAGAAGTAAGTAACCCCAAGTCCCGTAAACAATAGAATAAATAACGGTACTATCAATCCTTCCAATAAAGCTTTATTAAAAATAAAAACCAGTATAGCGACCCTAACGATCATAACCGTAGCAGCAGCAAATATCCCCATGGCATAGTTACTGGATAGAGAAGGTGCTTCCTTACTTTTTTTTGAAAAGGTCCAAGTCACCACGGTACTGGAAACCATTCCGCCAAATATACCTGTTAATAATATACCCCTATCGGCGCCTAAAAATTTCATTAGTATATAACCAACAAATCCGATTCCTGAGGTCAATACTACCACCCATCCTATTTCTCTTGGATTTATTACATTGAACGGGCCATAATTTTTATCGGGCAAAAAAGGTAAAATCAAAAGAGCAATTACCACGAATCTGACAAACGCATAAATTTCTTCTTGCGTTAACTGACCAATAATGCTCTTTAATTTAATTTTCAGGGATAAAATGACAACAACAATAACCATAAAAGCAAGACTTTCAGTCAAAAAACCCATAAGGGTTAGCCCACCCAATAAATAAGTAAAAATAGTGGCAAATTCGGTAGTACCCCCGGTCTTTCCTTTACTGGCATCTATCCAATAAGCTATGGCCACCAAAAAAACAACCCCGAAGAATCCTATGGCAAATACCCATTCATTCAATATAAAGCTCAAAAGGGCGGCAATAAAACCAAAGAGAGAAACAATGGTAAACGTACGGATACCAGCAAAAAGTTCTTCTTTTTCAGAATGCTTGGAAAATTCCCGTTCCAATCCCAAAACAAAACCAATTCCTGCAGCAACCAACATTCTGTACAAAAATTCCATCTCGGTGAGCTGCAAATGTTCATTATGTACGACAAAACCCTCCATAATTCTTCCAATAAATTTAAATAGAATTGGTACTCCTTAGTTTCCAATAATTGCGTGGACAATGAAAAGGCAAGATATTGTCAACACAAGAAACCTGAAGTACAATTTACTTTCATTAACCCTGCCCTAATGGCCAAAGCTATTTTAAATTGAATGGCTCTAAAATGATAAAAATCATATCAATGATAGGGTTTCCTGCAGGTCAGAGAAATAATAAATGACCAAATTTAGGTTGTATTAGGCAATTAGGGAAACCAATGTAAAGGATTGTTTGGCTATTTCCAACTCCTCGTTCGTGGGCACGACCAGTATTTTAACAGGTGATTCTGGAGTATGTATTACATGGATTCCTACTGGTCTCTTTTCATTTTCTTGATTATCGATAAGTATACCCAAGTAATCCATTTCTGAACACACCCGTTTTCTAAGCTCACTGGAATTTTCACCTACCCCAGCTGTAAAAACAATGGCATCCAAGCCGTTCATAGCTGCGGCATAGGCCCCAATATATTTTTTTATCCTATAGGCATTCATTTCTAAAGCCAGATCAGATGCATTATCTCCTTTTTCCGCTGCAGCCTGAACATCCCTTAAATCATTAAAACCGGTAAGACCCAACATTCCGCTGTCTTTTAGCAACATACGGTTTACCTCCTTTAGATCATACCCTAAAGTTTCCACCAAATAAAATATTATGGAATGGTCTATATCGCCACTCCTAGAGCCCATAATAAGTCCGTTTGCCGGAGTAAAACCTAAACTATGGTCCACACTTACACCATCTACAACAGCGGTCATACTGCAGCCATTGCCAAGGTGTATGCAAATGATCTTAGACTTTGGATTCTTAAGATGGTCAATCGTTTTTCTGGAAACATATTGATGGCTTATCCCATGGAAACCATAGACCTGGATACTGTGCTCTTCAAATAAATGATTGGGTATGGCATATTTTTTGGCCTTTAAAGGTATGGTCTGATGGAAGGCCGTATCAAAGATTGCAACTTGTTTGGCTTGCGGAAAAATTTCTTCCGCAAGGTCCAACCCCTCCCAGTTATGCGGATTGTGCAATGGGGCCAATGGAAAGAGCTCTTTTATTTTATCCTTTACAAAAGGAGTCACCACCGTGGGGGCTGAAAATGTGGTGCCACCGTGAACCACTCTGTGCCCAATGACCTGTATTTCATTGGCTTGGCCTACAATTCCTTTTTTAGGATCCACCAATAATGCAGCTATATGCTGCAGTCCTTGCTTATGTGTTTTTATTTCCAGTGTTTGTTCAACTGTTATTTTATCCGTTTTATATTGCAACATGGCTTCTTTTGAGCCTATTCTTTCCACTATACCCTTACATAATACTACCTCTGAAGGCATGTCTATCAGTTGGTATTTGATAGAGGAGCTTCCGGAATTCAATATCAATATTTTCATGTTCTAAATTTCTTATATGCCCTGTGCTTGGATGGCAGTGATCACAACGGTATTAAAAATATCATTTACGGTACAACCACGGCTCAAATCGTTTACAGGCTTGTTCAGCCCCTGTAATACGGGTCCAATGGCCAAGGCACCGGTTTCCCTTTGTACGGCTTTGTAGGTGTTGTTCCCTGTATTTAAATCGGGAAAAATAAATACACTGGCCTGGCCCGCTACCTCCGAATCCGGTAACTTGGTTTTACCAACTTTACTGTCCACAGCTGCATCGTATTGTATAGGACCTTCTATTTTTAAATCTGGGTTCATTTTTTTTACCAATTCTGTTGCCCGCCTTACCTTATCCACATCCTCCCCTATTCCCGAAGTGCCGGAGGAATAAGAGAGCATGGCCACTTTTGGCTCTATACCAAATGCCAAACTTGTCTCCGCTGATAAAATGGTGATCTGTGCCAGTTCTTCCGCTGTAGGGTTGGGATTGATGGCGCAATCGCCAAAAACAGTGACCCTATCTTCCAGACACATAAAAAAGACAGAGGAGACTACAGAAATACCCGGCTTGGTCTTGATAAATTGCAATGCCGGCCTAATGGTATGTTGGGTTGTGTTTACCGCTCCCGAAACCATCCCGTCCGCATGCCCCTTATAGACCATCATAGTTCCAAAATAAGAAGGATCCTCCATCAAGTCACGGGCCATGGCCAAGTTTAGGTTCTTGTGTTTGCGCAATTCGTGCAACGTTTTTGCATAGTCATCAAAATAAGGGGATTCGGTAGGCATGACAATGGAAATTTTTTCCAGGTCCAATCCCAAATCCATTCTTGCAATTTTCTCTGTTATTTCCTTGGGATCGCCTAATAAGGTAATATCCACGGTATTGGTATCCACCAGTTCTTTTGTGGCCATCAAAATGCGGTCATCCAGGCCTTCAGGCAAAACAATGTGTTTTTTAATGGATTGGGCCCTTTTGACCAGATTGTACTGGAACATCCTTGGGGTAATCCCTGAAGCCTTAAAGGTTATTAGCCTTTCTTCTAGGGCATTTACCTCAACGTAGTTTTGAAAAGCGTGTATGGAAGTGGTGATCTTCTGTAGATTCTCAGCATACATTCGGGGCCTAATGTCCCCGATGCGGTTGGTAATGGAATACGTACCCCCTTCTACGGAGATGATGGGGACAATTTCCGAAAGTCCCTCAATCAATTTAATGATAGAGTCTTCAGGTAAAAGTCCGCCCGTGAGCACTATTCCGGATATTGTGGGGTAATTGGCAGAAACATTTGCCTGCAAAGCCCCTAAAATTAAATCTGCCCTATCTCCTGGGGTTATCACCAAACTATCTTTTTTTAGATGGGTCAAATAATTCCTTAATTGCATGGCCCCAACGCTAAAATAGCCGGCCTGGTTATTTAAATAAGCTTCCCCAAAAAGTACCTTGCCATCCAATTCTTCCACAATTTCTTTTATAGTTGGATTTGCCAATACTGGGCTTAAGGGAATAACATTTACCAAGACATCAGAAGGAAGATTTGCTTTCAGACCATTTTTTACAACATCCAAATATTCCGGATTCACTTTGTTGGCTACAACGGACAATACCTGTACTCCTTTCTCCTTAAAAGAATCATAGGCTATCTGTAGATTCCCAATTAAATCTTCAATTGTTTTTCCCACACCACTGGACAATATAATAGTGGGAATACCCAGGTTTTTGGCCATCAAAACATTAATGTCCCATTCAATGATGTTGTCCTCCCCAGAGAAATCGGTGCCCTCTACCAACATAAAATCGAACCGGTCCTCAATCGCCTTGTATTTTCCAATAATCTTACTGATGATCTCATCTTCCTTCCCTTTATTTTTTTTCTGGATGATCTGGCTTCGGGTATAGGCATAAGCATCCTCGAACTCTAGTTCCAAATCAAAATAAGTAATCATTGTTTTAATATGATTATCCATTTGTCCAGGTAGAAAGTCATCGATAATTGGTCTGAAATAGCCCACTTTGGCCGCCTTGCCCAATAACAGTTGCATGAGGCCCAAGGAAATAATCGATTTACCACTGTTAGGACCCGTAGTGGCTATATAAATTGCTTTACTCATTAGTAATCAACGGTTTGAAGTTTCTGAGGTTTTGTAGTTTCCCATATGCATAAAAGATACTACAATTATAAGTTTAAATCTTATGGATTTTTAGAAAAAGCGTATGTGAAGAAATGTTTATTGGGTATTCTTTTGATGCGTCAACCACTGGTACAAAAGGGTTACATCGTCCTTTACACAAAGTTGTGTGCCTGGAGTCATGGTAGCCGCTGTACCACATGCTACACCATATTTGGCCATTTCGCCAAATGAATCGCCCTCCGCCAAACGAAGTACCATTCCAGCCACCATGCTGTCCCCTGCTCCAATACTACTTACATGGTGAACCGTTGGGGCAGGGATATGCTCAATTTCTTCAGGCGTCACCAACATGGCACCTTTCGGACCCATGGAAACCACCATCACTTTGCAGTTATGTTCCTTTAAGAATTTTATGGCCAATGATTCCAGATTCTTGGTAGTGATGAAGGATACCCCACAAAGTGAGCTTAGTTCCCCTAAATTGGGCTTTAATAAAAAGACTCCAGCTTTTGCACCTACCTCCAAAGCCTCTCCAGAAGTATCTAAAATCATCCTAACTTTCATGTCCTGGGCAATTTTTGCCACCCGGGCATAAAAATCAACGGGAACATTTGGAGCCAGGCTCCCACTGGCCACAAGATAATCATCCTCCCTTAATAGCAAGGGCAAATCTGCCAACACTTGTTTCCATTCGGTATCCCAGACCTTCGGCCCTGGCATACCAAAGCGAAATTGTTGTTCGTTCCTGGTATCTGTAACTGCCAAATTTTCCCTAGTCCATTCCTGTATTTCAATTGTTTTTTGTTCTATCCCCTCCATGGTCAATAGTGCTTTCAAATGCTCCCCCGTTGGTCCGCCGGAAAGGTTAATAGCAATAGAGGAACCTCCTAATTTTTTAATAGCCCTAGATACATTAATACCTCCACCTCCCGGTTCATAAATAGGAACTTCGCAGCGCAGCTTTTTAAAAGGAAGCACCCCTGCTACGGTTGTACTTTTGTCCAAAGCTGGATTTACGGTGAGTGTCAGAATTCTCTTCATGTGATTTTAAATAGGTCATATGTTATCCTTGGAATGAAATTCTCAATGGCTGAAGCAAAAGTATCCCTAGACATTAAGGTTATATATGACGGTTGTCATTTCCGTAATATAAGGATGTATATATTTTCACCTCAAAGAAATTTTCATGAAAGGAGTGCTACATCTCGGCAAAGTCGCCGGTATTAAAATAGAAGTCCATTGGACCTTTTCCTTTATACTGATTTGGGTAGTATTCCTAGACATCCAAAAAGGCGGGAACCTCAATTCCGCCCTACTGAACATCCTACTTATTTTGGTTCTTTTTATATGTGTAGTACTGCATGAATTAGGTCATGCCCTGACAGCCAAAAGATATGGTATTGGTACAAAAAAAATAACGTTATTGCCCATAGGCGGGGTTGCCCTTTTGGAAAAAATGCCGGAAAAACCAGGGCAGGAGTTAGTGGTGGCCTTAGCCGGACCTGCTGTAAATGTACTAATTGCCATATTATTGTCATTCTTTATCCCATTTCAGAACTATTTTAGCATGGACCCTGCCGGCTTGGAAGATTTTTTAAATACTTCTGGTGTCCAAAGCCTACTCCTTTTTCTATTTATTGCAAACATAATGTTAGTGGTGTTTAATATGATCCCTGCCTTTCCAATGGATGGCGGGAGGGTGCTCCGAGCCCTATTGGCGTTCAAATTGGGACGGGTGAAAGCTACGGAGATCGCCTCCGGTCTGGGACAGATCTTGGCCGTTGTCTTTTTTATGCTCGGGATTTTTTTCAATCCATTTTTAATATTGATTGCCCTCTTCATTTTTGTGGGTGCCTACGGCGAGAACCAAATGGTAAAAAACCAGTCTATTTTGGAAGGTCATATTGTTAAGGAGGCTATGCTAACGAAACTTACCTTACTACATCCACAAAACACAATTGAAGAAGCGGTAAAAGCGGTTTTGGCCAGTACGGAAAAGGACTTTGTGGTAATGGACAACAATCAAATTACCGGAGTATTATACCATAAGGACATCATTAAAAACGCCAATAATCCAGCTATATTGATCAAGGATGTGATGAAGACCAATATCAAAACTGTAGATGTGTCGCAAGCAATCACTTCTGTTGTGGAATATATTAGGAATGGAAATAGTGCTTTTTTCCCTGTCACAAGTAATAATGAACTGGTAGGGGCCATTGATATGACCAACATCAGCGAATTCATTGTTTTTAAATCCAACCCATACCAATAACAGCCATGTTTCTCAAAAACGTCATACCCTGTTTGCTTCTATTGGTCTCCTGTGGAAAAAATCAAGAGACTGTACGCCCAATTGAAACCAAAATGACAGAATCCGTATATTCATCCGTTACCATACAACCCGATAGTCTTTACAAGGTGTATTCTGCGGTAACCGGTATCTTGGATATCAATCTGGTAGAAGAAGGGGATCTGGTACATAAGGGAGCACCCATTTTACAGATCATCAACACGTCTCCGAAATTAAGTACGGAAAACGCTAGGCTTAACGTAAAATTGGCCCAAGAAAACTATCAGGGCAACTATGCGATTTTAAGGGATATCCAGGACGAAATGAAAGCAGCCCTTTTGCGTTTCAAGAACGACTCTATCAATTTTTACAGGCAAGAGAACCTTTGGAAACAAAAGATTGGATCCAAATTGGAATACGATACCAAAAAATTAAATTTTGAACTTTCCACAAATCAACTACAACTTTTACGGACAAAATACAACCGAACAAAAAATGAGCTGAAAACCCAATTGGAGCAAGCTGAAAATAACTATAAAACGTCTTTGATCAATACTGAAGACTTTAGGGTGGAAAGCAAAATTAATGGGAAGGTATATGCCCTCTTTAAAAATCCGGGGGAGGTGGTCAGTACCATGGAACCCATTGCGGCCATAGGTAAAAATGATGCTTTCGTAATTGAAATGTTGGTTGACGAAGTGGATATTGTAAAAATATCGTTGGGATTAAAAGCGCTCATTACACTTGACGCTTACGGATCCGATGTTTTTGAAGCCAAAATCAGTAAAATCTATCCTAGAAAAGATGAGCGGTCACAAACTTTTAAAATAGAAGCCGAATTTATTTCTCCTCCCAAAGTATTGTACCCAGGACTTTCCGGAGAGGGAAATATCATTGTGGCAGAAAAGGAAAATACCCTTACCATCCCTAAAGAATATCTTTTGGAAGGAAAAAAGGTGATGACCTTGAACGGATCTGTTACGGTCTCCATTGGTCTGCAAAATTTGGACCGAGTGGAAATCTTGTCAGGAATCACTAAGGAAACGGAGTTGATAAAGCCAGAATAATGACCAATTGGAACGTTATATTGGGTATTGCTAAGACACATCTTACCACTAAGATGAAATCTACCGTTACCGCTTCCCTTGGGGTCACATTTGGCATAGGGGCCTATATAACCTTGGTGAGTTTTATGACCGGGCTAAATGGAATGCTAGATGACTTAATCCTCAACCAGACCCCCCATATCCATATCTACAACGAAATAGAACCTAGTGAAAAACAACCGATTGGCTTATATCAGGACTATGCCAGCGCTTTTAATGTAGTCCATTCCATCAAACCCAAACGAACCCAAAAAAAGATCCACAATGCTGTTCCTATTCTCCATTATCTAAGAGCTGATAAAAATGTATTGGGTGCCACGCCACAGTTAGGGTCCCAAATTTTTTATTTATCGGGATCCATAGAATTGGGAGGTAAATTGACAGGAATTGATGTTTTGGAAGAAGTCCGACTTTCCAATATGCAGGATTATATCATCCAAGGAACGCCCGTGGCATTAAAAAACAATGACAATGGTATTCTTTTGGGAGCTGGATTAGCAAAAAAAATGTCGCTCTCCCCTGGGGACAGGGTCCAAATCAGTACGGTCTCAGGCGATGTCTTTCCCTTAAAGATAGTAGGATTGTATCAAAGTGGTATTGCCGACCTGGACAACGTACAAAGTTATGCCAATCTAAAAACAGTACAACGAATACTTGGGGAGGCAGAAAACTATATTACGGATATCAATGTAAAGCTTGATGATATTTCCAAGGCGGCGCCCATGGCAATTGCTTTAGAACGTAAATTTAATGTGAAGGCTACAGATATCAATGAGGCCAACGCACAGTTCGAAACTGGATCCAACATCAGGAACTTAATAACCTATTCGGTTTCCATTACCCTTTTGATCGTAGCTGGTTTTGGCATCTATAACATTCTTAATATGCTCATTTATGAAAAAATGAAAGATATCGCCATTTTAAAAGCCACAGGGTTTTCTGGAAGGGATGTAAAACTCATCTTTATGAGTCAGGCTATGATTATTGGCATAGTGGGCGGTATTAGTGGCCTGATCATTGGGTATATACTTTCAAACATAATAGATAAGCTGCCCTTTGAAACGGAAGCATTGCCCACCATAACAACCTACCCCGTTAATTTTAATGGTTGGTACTATGTCATTGGCATCGTATTCGCTCTTATTTCCACTTTTATTGCAGGGTATTTACCTGCTAACAAGGCAAAAAGAATAGACCCGGTACAAATTATTAGAGGATCTTAAAACCCAAAAATGGATTTCGTTTTAGAAGCAAAACATATTGACAAATATTTTAAAAAGCCAGTCCCTTTTCATGTCCTAAAGGATATTTCTTTCCAAATCAAAAATGGAGAGTTTGTTTCCATTATGGGGAAATCGGGTTCTGGAAAATCTACCCTCCTGTACATTCTTTCCACTATGGATACTGATTATGGGGGAGAACTTTATTTTAACGATAAACTCATTACAGGTAAGACGAACGAAGAGCTTTCCAGGATTAGAAATAAAAACATAGGTTTCGTTTTTCAGTTCCATTACCTGCTATCGGAGTTTTCTGTCTTGGAAAATGTGATGCTCCCGGCTAAAAAATTAGCAGAAAAATCATTTCAAGAAATTGAGCACAACGCTATGGAAAAACTTAAAATGTTGCATATTGATCATTTGGCCACTAAGAAAGCTTCTAGAATATCAGGTGGTGAAAAACAACGTGTGGCCATCGCAAGGGCTCTGATCAACAATCCCACCTTATTGATGGGCGATGAACCCACGGGAAATTTGGATAGCCACAATTCTGAAAATGTATTTCAAATTTTGAAAGATTTAAAAGAGAGAGAAGGATTATCTCTCTTGATCGTCACTCATGATATTGATTTTGCTGAAAGAACGGATAGGATCATAGAAATGGAAGACGGCAAGATCATTAGACAATGATAAAGGAATACAGTTGTTTGATCAATCTTCCCATCTGCGAAGTTTGTTTTTAAGCAGGCTGACTTCGCCCTGCATCTGTTCTATCCTTTCCAAAAGGTAATAAATTGCCTCCAAACCTTCCAGATTGATACCAAGATCATGATAAAGTCGCACCATTTTCTCAAGTTTTGGCAATTCCTCCTGATGAATGTAGTGTTCCTGCCCCACAATCTCCAAGGTCACCAAATCAAACTCACCAAGGGAAAAAACGAAAGACTCCTCTATGTCATGGCTGCTACAGAAATCCCTTATCGTAATATAATACGTATTCTTCATCTTTGTTCTAAGGTTATAGGTTTGTTTTCTCCAGTTCCTCAAACAACTCCTTTTGTCTAGGAGTTAGGGTTTTCGGTATTTTCACGGAATAGGTCACGAAAAGATCCCCAAACTGCCCATCTTTTTTATACTTGGGAAATCCCTTCCCTTTCAATTTAACCTTGGTGCCACTTTGGGTATTTGGTTTCACCTTCAGCTTTACTACTCCTGTTAAAGTACTTATTGTAATTTCCCCTCCCAAAACTGCTTTTGTCAGGGAAATTTCCTCAGTCTTGTATAAATTTTCGCCCTCTCTTTTAAAAGCCGTATTGTTCACAATGGAAAACGTAATATATAGATCCCCATTGGGCCCTCCGTTAACACCTGGACCCCCATGACCTGCTATTTTAATGGTCTGGCCATCCTCTACCCCTGCCGGGATGGTAATTCTAATATTCTTATGGTTCACCGTAAGTGTTTGCTTATGTGTAGAAAAAGCGTCCATGAGACCTAGTTGCAGCTCGGCATTGTAATCCTGTCCCCTAAATTTAACTGGCCTGCCCCCTGCCCTTTGGCTACGACCCCCAAACATGGTGTTAAAAAAGTCCGAGAAATCTTCTGCAGATTGTTCCCCGCTATAACTGTACCCTTCATAACCTCCCCCGCCATATGCAGAAGATTTTGAACGTTCCCTTTTTGCCTTTTCAAAGGCTTCGGCATGCTCCCAATCCTTTCCGTAATGGTCGTACTTCTTGCGCTTTTCGGTATCACTAAGTACTTCATTGGCCTCATTGATCTGTTTGAACTTTTTTTCCGCTTCCTTATCATTAGGGTTAAGATCTGGATGGTATTTGCGGGCAAGTTTTCTATACGCCTTTTTGATATCCTTTTCAGATGCCCCCTTGGTCAAGCCCAAAACCTTATAATAATCTATGAAATCCATATGTGTCCAATATAATTGAAGCTTAAAAAATACGTCCCAAAACCTATCATTTAAATTTGAGTACCAATTCAAATCTATAACCGTAAGGCCTAATTATCCATGATAATTATCAGTTCTAATTTACCCAAGCTAAATTGTAGAAAGCTGTAGTGGCCCTCTTGATCATAATACTTGAAATCCATGGGCATAGGGGTCATCATCATCAATGATAATATTATTGTAGCCATAAACAAAAGCCCATCCTTGAACGCTTGGTACAATGGCTTCTTTTCCATCCAAGATAGTCACGGACTCTACCTTACCTTTAAATTTGGAACCAATAAAACTCTCATGTATAAATTCTTCTCCCACCTGAAGCTTTCCTTTTGCATATAACTGCGCCATTCTGGCCGATGTTCCTGTTCCACATGGCGATCTGTCTATGGCCTTTTCCCCATAAAAAACAGCATTACGACCTGAAGAGGAGGGGTCAATGGGGTTCCCTGTCCAAAGAATATGGGAAACATCCCTGATCGTACTATTTTCTGGATGTATAAATTGATCGGGATATCTTATATTGATCGCATCCCGTATCACTTGTGAATATTGGATAATTTTATTGGCAGTGAAATCATGGATTCCAGAAAAGTTTTTTTGAGGATCAACTATAGCATAAAAATTACCACCATAGGCGACATCAAAGGTAAGTTCACCCAACTCCGGACAATCTACGGTCAAATTTTCAGCTGCCAAGTAGCTCCTTACATTGACCAGTTTTACCCAATCCACTTTTTTTCCGGTCTGTTGGTATTCAATCTCCACCAAGCCTGCAGGCGCTTCCATAAGTACCTTCCCAGGAGTTTTAGGGATAACGAGCCCTTCTTCAATAGCTATTGTAATGGTGCCAATAGTGCCGTGACCACACATGGGCAAACACCCAGAGGTTTCAATGAACAAGATGGCAAAATCATTGTTGGGATCATGGGGAGGAAAAAGGATACTACCGCTCATCATATCATGGCCCCTAGGTTCAAACATCAACCCCCGACGAATCCAATCGTATTCCTTTAGGAAATGCTGCCGTTTCTCACTCATGTTCTTTCCAACTAAATTAGGACCACCCCCGGCAACCACACGCACGGGATTCCCGCAAGTATGGGCATCAATACAAAAAAAGGTCTTCCTACTCATTGGTGCTATTATTTATATACTCATTTATTCTTTTTTCCAAGATTGATAAGGTGACCGTACCCTGCCCCAATACCATCTCGTGAAATTCCATTATATCAAATTCAGAGCCTAATTTGGCCTCTGCTTTTTTACGAAGCTCCCTGATTTTTAGCTCCCCAATTTTATAGGACAATGCCTGTCCAGGCCATGAAATATAGCGATCAGTTTCTGTATTTATTTCGTGCAGGGAAAGGGCAGTGTTGGATGCCATAAAATCCACGACTTGTGCCCTGGTCCATCCCTTGGCGTGAATTCCTGTATCAACCACCAAACGACATGCGCGCCACATTTCATAAGTGAGTTTTCCGAAATGCTCATAAGGTGTGGTATACATCCCCATTTCCTCCGCTAAAAATTCACTGTAAAGGCCCCACCCTTCTCCATAGGCCGAGAGGTATAAGTTTTTTCTGAATTTTGGAATACTATCTCCCAATTCTAGGTTCAAAGCACCTTGTAGATGGTGCCCCGGGACCGCTTCGTGAACCGTTAGGGAAGGCAATGTATAAAGTGTCCTACTTGGTAGGTCGTATGTGTTTACCCAATAATAACCAGGATCCGTACTGTTTTTGGAAGTGCCTACATACCGCCCTCCCGTATATTTTGGCGCTATGGCATCGGGAACCGGTGCCACGCCATATGGTTTACGTGGTAGGGTTTTAAAAAATCGAGGCAGCTGTGCATCGGCTCTTTTGGCAATATCCCTAGCGATCATCAACAATTCCTTTGGTGTTTTCGCATAAAATTGAGGATCAGTCCTCAAAAATCGAAAAAAATCTTCAAAGCTTCCCTTGAAATTAAGGTCTCTAATAATCTGTTCCATTTGGGCTTTGATCCTTGACACCTCGCTTAATCCAATCTCGTGAATATCATTTGCCGAATATGTCGTATCCGTGGTATAAAAATTTATTCTGTTCTGATAAAATGCCTTCCCATTGGGTGTTTCAGAAACGCCTATGGCATCCCTAGTATTTGGCAGGTACTCGTCTTCGAAAAACGTTTTAATACGGACAAATTGTGGCGTTACTTTGGATATAATCACCTCTTTTGCAGAACTTAACACTGAATCTCGCTGTGTTGTTGATAGCTCATTGGGTAGACTTTTAAAAGGGGAATAATAATAACTATCCTCAAAATTTTGAACAATATGATCGTTATAGGTAGACTCATAACCCTTAAAAATGATTTTGGGTTGGGACACCCCTTTTTTAAGGCCTTCCCTTAAATTTATAAGATGCTGGTCAACATAGTTGGGCACCGCATTCAATTTATTAAGGTATTCCTTTACCTGACCATAACCGGTCAAAGGTCGCACCATATAGGTTAAATTATTATGAAATCCAGAATCTGAGAGCAATGGGTTTAAATACCGCTCAAATTCATAGAAGTCGATTTGATCTTGCAAAACAAAGGAAAGCAGTTCAAAAGATATCTGATCGGTATCGGTAAGGTCTTTGTGTGCCAGTGTTGACATCCTATTAAGAAGGGTTCTGGCAAAATCTGCCTCGGCCCTATAATAGACTTTGCCAAAGAGGCCAAGCGGGTATTCTTTTTCATCATAACCCTCGTGCTCTTCGAATTCATTGATGATCTGGTGCAGGGAAGCAGTTGCATCCACCGTTTTAAATTGTGCAGATCCTTGGTGCAACAAAAAAAGACAAAATAGAAAGACTCCTGAATATTTCATATAATTGTATGTATTTTATCATTGGTAAATCCCCCGTTGATAAGCCTTATTATGCCCAACGGATTATTGTTTTGCAAAGCCTCGGGTAACATTTCATTTGGCCAATCTTGAAAGGCAACAGGTCTGGACCATCTTTTAATGGCGGAGACCCCAACAGAAGTAAACCTACTATCCGATGATGCGGGGAAAGGACCCCCATGCTGCATGGAAGGGCAAACTTCTACGCCTGTTGGGACACCGTTAAAAATAATTCTTCCCACCCTGTTTGTCAAGGCTTCCACAATTTCATAATCTTGCTCCAACTCTTCCCTATTTCCGAGAATGGTTCCTGTCAACTGGCCTTCCAAATGTTCCAGGATGTTTTTTAATTCCAGTTTGTCCTTACATCGTACCACCACAGAAAATGGGCCGAATACTTCCTGATGGAGTGTAGGGTTGGCTAAAAACTGTTCCCCCCTGACCGTTACAATTTTTTGTTGGGCATAATGGGGAGGTACCGTATCCTCATAGGAACCAACTTTTTGGGTTCCTTCTTGGCTTGAAAGCTGATCCTTGGATTCCATAAACCCTTTATGAATATTGGGGTGCAGCATACAGGTTGGCTCTATTTTTTCCAATTCTTGTCCCAATTGGCTGATAAACGCATCAAATTCAGCTCCCTCCAATCCCAAGATCAACCCTGGTTTGGTGCAGAACTGCCCGGCTCCCAAGGTAATGGACCCCGCATATTGTTTTGCCCAATAATCTCCTTTCTCCTTTATGGCACTAGGCAAGGCGATAACGGGATTAATACTACCCATTTCTGCGAAGACAGGTATTGGTTCCTTGCGTTCACCAGCCATTTTGTATAAGGCCATCCCCCCCTTTATACTCCCGGTAAAACCTACCGCTTTTATCCCGGTATGCATCACCAATCTTTGGCCCACCTCAACTCCAGAACTGTTTAAATTGGAAAATACACCATTGGGCATGCCCGTTTTCTCAGCGGCTTTCAAAATGGCCGAGGCTACCAATTCCCCGGTACCTGCATGCATGGGATGGCTCTTTACGATGACAGGACAACCAGCGGCCAAGGCACTGGCCGTATCACCACCAGCAGTTGAAAAGGCCAAGGGGAAATTACTGGATCCAAAAACGGCTATTGGCCCTAAGGGAACCAGCATTTTTCTAATATCGGATTTTGGTAGTGGCAGGCGATCTGGCTGTGCTGTATCGATGCTGGCCTCAACCCATGAGCCTTCTTCCAAAAGAGTTGCAAAAGCTCTTAATTGGCCCATGGTTCTCCCTCGTTCCCCAGCAGCACGTCCTTCCGGTAATCCAGATTCAGCTATGTAAGTAGCTATGAGCGGTTGTCCCAAGATTTCAATCTCTTCCGCTATCGTTCTCAAGAATTCTGCTTTTTTTAGGGCTGAAACGTTTTTGTACTCCTTGAATGCCTTTGTAGCCAATTTAACGGCCCTATCAATCTCGTCTTTGGAGGCTTCCCTAAATTCCCATTTGTTTTCCGTATTCTTTTGGGGATTGAAGGTCTTAAAACTATGTTTCCCTTCCGAGGACAATTTGTTGCCTATATAATTTTTTCCAGTAAGCATATCTTGCTTTTTATTTTTTGATCGTTAGCACCTAGTTTGAAAAAGACGTTGTTTTGAGCGATTTATAATCAGGTAAAATAGGTCTAGTTCTTAAACCTTGCTGTATGACGTTCAATACATGCTCCCTTTCCCCCCCCTGCAATGGTAATCTTGGCGCTCGCACCCTCTCGGTGCCAATTCCTGTTGCCACCTCTGCCAATTTAATATTTTGAACCAATTGTGGATTGATATCCAATTCCAATAATGGCAAAAACCACCTGTAAATGGTGAGGGCCTCCTTGATTCTTCCTGCTTTTGCCAGTTCGTAGATGGCTACGGTCTCTGCCGGGAAGGCATCTACCAATCCCGCTACCCATCCATCCGCACCCATCAAAATACTTTCTAGGGCCAAAGTATCCACACCACACAAAATTTTCAGCCTTTCTCCAAACCTGTTTTTAATTCTGGTAACATTGGAAATATCCCTTGTTGATTCCTTGACCGCCTGTATCCTATCATTTTTAAGCAATTCCTCAAACATGTCCAAGGTAACCTCAATGTTATAGTCTATGGGATTGTTATATATCATAATCGGCAAATCAGTGCTATTGGCAACCTCCCTGAAATACGTCATGGTTTCGAAATCATTTGCCTTATATCGCATGGGCGGTAACATCATTAGGCCGCTTGCGCCATAGGTCTTGGCATTTTCGGCGGCATTGATGGCCCCTTTGGTAGTCTGCTCCGCAATATTGATGATCACTGGTACCTGATCCTTGACCAAACGAACCGTTTCCTTAATCAAATTCATTTTTTCCTCGTCGGAGAGCGTGCTTGCTTCGCCCAAGGTACCGCCAAGGATGATACCATTTACGCCTGCCTCCAATTGGGCCTTTATATTTACCCCAAAAGCATCCAAATCCAAGGTGTCATCTGCTTTAAATTTTGTGGTCACTGCGGGCATTACCCCTTCCCATTTTACGTTCATGGTGTATTAAATTATGGTTACTACACAAAAATAATAGGATATGCCTTTAAAATTAAAAGGATATTAACCTATACAGAGACTATCTTACCCTGATAGTCTAAATTAGCTAAATTATTTATGCTAAATATGCATATTTACAAGTAATTATGAAAGTTTATCCTTTTAAAATACCTAAACCAATACACGAGAACCTCGTCCTACAAATTGATGAAGGGGTTCACTTTTATGACAAATTACATCAGCATGAAGAAATACAGTTAAGTTTGATTGTCAGAGGACAGGGGAAATTAATTGTGGCCGATAGTATTCATCAATTTGAGGCAGGGGATGTATTTGTAATAGGCCGAAATTGTCCCCATTTGTTTCAGGATAACGGTCTAGAAAAAGATTCCTGTAAAATGATATCCCTCTTTTTTACCGAATTCACCTTCGGGGATACATTTTTTAATAATCCAGAACTAGAGGAGATCGGTCATTTTTTTCCCAATGCAGAATCTGGATTTCAACTGTTATCCAAAAAATCGAAGGTCGCCCAAATAATGTATAAAATATGTGGGACCGATAAGTTCAATAGGTTTCTCTTGTTCCTTAAACTCCTTAAAAAAATATGCCAGGCCAATACGAAGGTATTGACCAAATTTGTCTATCCAAAGACTATTTCCCAGAATGAAGGACAACGCATGAGGACCATCTTTGATTATGTGATACATAATTTTCAAAATGATATTTCCCTCGATAGCATTTCATCCCTTGCACATTTGACTCCAAATGCATTTTGTAGGTTTTTCAAACAACGGACTAACAAAACTTTCTTTCAGTTCCTGATAGAACTTCGAATAGAACATGCCTGTCAATTGTTATTGAACAAAAGGGACCTGTCCATTATAGATGTCTCTGAAGCCTCAGGCTTCAATTCAATCTCCAATTTCAATAGAAAATTTAAAGCATTGAAAGGAACCACGCCATCAGAATATCAGCAGGTCAAGAATTCAAATAATTACAGCTAAGTATAGATATGCATTCGCCATCTTTTCACTATTTTTGGTTCGACTAGTTAATTAACAACTGAAAAAATATGAAAAAATTAGCATTTGTAGCAATCGGACTTGCTTTTGCGTGTAACACCACACAAAAGGTCGTTTCCGAGCCTACGCCAGTGGCCATCCAAGAGGTTAGCCCAACAACCTACGCCTTAAGCATCACAGAAGCAGAACTTAAGGACCACCTTTACACTTACGCCTCCGATGAGTTTGAGGGTAGGGAAACGGGGCAACCTGGACAAAAGAAAGCCGTTGAATACCTTAGGGCCCAATACCAAAAAATGGGCATCCCTGCAGCTCAGGACAATGGGGAGTATTTTCAAACAGTTCCCTTACAAATGAGTAAATTACCAACCGGTACCATTTCCATAAATGGAAAAGCATATCCCATTGGGGAAAACTTTCTGACCTTCACAGAAGCAAAGGGATCCTATGATGAAATCGTCTATGCCGGTTTTGGCATTGAAGAGGATAATTATTCCGATTATAAAGGTTTGGATGTTACGGGAAAAATGATCTTGATCAAATCCGGTGAGCCAATCCTTAAAACTGGCAACTACGTTCTTTCTGGGACCAAAGAGAAGTCGGTTTGGAGCAATATGTCAGAATCCATAGGTAAAAGAATGGAATTGGCCTTGGAGAAAGGAGCAAAAGGGGTATTGTATTTTGATGCCGATAATTTCTCCCGATTCAAAACCCGTTATGATTATATGTTGCAAAATGACAGTGGCAGAATGGGATTGAAGGATTCAAAGGACGAAGATTTCAGTAGCTTTTTTATCAATGAGGCCATGGCAAAGACCTTAATGCCGGCCATAGAAAAAGATCAAGCGGCAAAAGTACTGCCAATAAATATTACCCTATCCGTTTCAAGCGCCAATATAGAATTGAACTCTGAGAATGTCGTAGCTTTTATAAAAGGATCTGAAAAACCAGAGGAATATGTAATCATTTCTTCGCATTTAGATCATATTGGGATAAGCAAAAATGGAGAAATCAACAATGGTGCAGACGATGATGGTTCGGGTACCGTAGGTTTGTTGGAAATTGCACAAGCCTTTAAAATGGCTACCGATTCTGGAAACGGACCTAAAAGATCCGTAGTATTTCTTCACGTCACCGGGGAGGAAAAAGGGCTTTTGGGATCCCAATATTATACCGATGTTGATCCAATCTTTCCATTGTCTCAAACCGTAGTCGACCTAAATATTGACATGATCGGTAGAATTGATCCAAAAAGAGAAGGGGACAGGAATTACGTCTATCTCATTGGCTCAGATAAATTGAGTACTGAACTTCATGACTTGTCCGAGGAAATCAATAAAAAATATTCAAAAATGGAATTTGATTATACCTTCAATGATGAAAACGATCCAAACCGTTTTTATTATAGGAGCGACCATTACAATTTTGCAAAAAATAATATTCCGATCATTTTTTATTTTAACGGTACGCACGATGATTACCATAGACCAGGTGACACCCCTGATAAAATTAATTACGACCTCTTGGAAAATAGGTCAAGATTAGTTTTTTATACAGCATGGGAACTTGCCAATCGCGAAAAACGCATTGTTGTTGACAAAGCGGTGAAATAGAATATTGATAACATTTAAAAAGCCCCAATTAGTGTTCTAATTGGGGCTTTTTATTTTCTTATTTTCATAAGGCCAGGAACTGTGATGTACCTTTAAGATCAGTATTACCTTAGCTCTTGCAAAGGCGCACCAATTGGTTGGTGTCTCTTTTTAAATAAAGGAAAAACAAAATGCACAAAAAAAGCCCCATCAATGAAGATGAGGCTTGTAATTCTGGGTGGAAGACCGGGTTCGAACCGGCGACCCTCGGTACCACAAACCGATGCTCTAACCAGCTGAGCTACAACCACCATTTGTAAGCGGATGCAAATGTAATTTTTTAAAATCTTCTTTCAAAATAAAATATTCCATTTTTTATATTTATTTAATACCCCATTTAAAGGAAATTTACTCGCCCATCAATTAAAATCCGAATATTTAGAGGTTCTTATATATTTCCCATTATATTTTTTTTGAAACGATAGAATTTATCAAAACATCTCTGCTATTTTAAATTAAAATTTGATTAAAAGGTTCTTATCCTGCTATAAAAAGTTCAATTCATGGATGCTTTTTCTTGTTCAAAGCTATTATTTGGTTCTAAAAATATGTATAGGTAAATTCTTTCATTTTGTGTCGTTTTTCTATAATCATCGACGAAATGCAATATTATTTCGATTAAAACACACATTTTTGGAACTTTCACAACATAAATTTTAAATACATGCGTTAAGGTCTTAGATTTATGCGTAATAATATAAAGAGTTAAATGTCCATATTAAGACCAATTTCTAGTAGCCCCAAAAACACCTCAAAAAATGGCATCCTTTTTATGGTACTCTTTTTAGGCGTTTTCGCTATTGGCGTTGCACAAAACAAGGTAAAAGATAGTTTAACACAAGTCCTTCATAAAATTCATTCTGACAAGAATTTTTCTACCTCGGATACCACCTATATCAATTTACTTAACAAATTAAGTGCCGAATTTACCTATCATATCTCCGATAGCCTAAAACTATTGACCAAACAGGCTTTAAAATACAGCAGGGAATCCAAATACAAAAAAGGTGAGAGTGAATCTTTGATGTATATGGGTCTGTATCATTCCAACTTGGGAGAATCTTCAAATGCCATATTACACTATAAGGAGGCATTGGGAATCGCAAATGACATTGAAAGTTTAGTAACTAAATTGAGAATTATAAATTTATTGGCCACTGAGTACAATTATGCAGGAGATTATTCTAAGGCCCTTGATCTTTATCTGGAAGGGACGGAATTAGCGGAAAAAACGGGCCAGGACCGTCAATTGTCCGTTCTTTTGGAGAACTTAGCCAATCTTTATTCTTCCCAAAAAGATTTTGACCAGACTATTATCTTTTATGAACGTGTAAAAAAATTAAATAAAGAGATTGGAAATGATATAAGTTCGGCTCAAACCATGTGCAATCTAGCCTCTGTTTATGCCGATATGGGGAATTTTGAATATGCCATGTTCAATGTAAATAGCAGTATTCCAATATTTGAGAATAACCATATTTTGGATTGGCTTGCCTATTCTTATGAAGTAAAGGGTAAAACCTATTTAAAGCAGAAGAATTATCAATGGGCTCTGCATTGGTACAATCAATGTAGCCTTTTGCACAAGAAAATAAATGACGACCGCGGTAAAATTGACTTGCTCAATGGAATGGCAGAAGCCTATTATGGTCTAGACGAAATTGAGCTTTCTGAAAAATACGCTCAAGAATCCTTTGAAATTTCCAATAAGATCCATTTTCCACAAGGCATTCAAAAATGTGCCATGACACTTTATAGGATAAATAAAAGCAAAAATAAATATAGCGAAGCATTAAGGTTCCACGAAATTTATCAACAGGTTTCGGATACCCTATCTAGGAACGAGAATAAAAGAGGCTTGGCGATGCTTAAGACCAAGGTAGATCATGACAAGGAGCAAGAGGTGCTAATATTTAAAAACAAACAGGCCCTAGCAAAGCAGAAATATATTGTATATGCGGCCATCGTAGTCGTCCTAATATTTATCGTCATTACCTTATTGGTACATAGGGGTCAGAAAATCCAGAAAAAACTGAATAAAAAACTCCAGAACCAAAAGGGCGACCTCATAAAAAGGGAACTTGAGTTAAATGAGATCAACCTGACCAAGGACAAGTTATTCTCCATTATAGGCCACGATTTAAGAGGTCCTATAGGAGCTCTTCAGGAGCTACTTAGAATGTTGAAGGTAGGAGAAATTAAACAGTCGGAATTTATGGGTTTCATACCTAAATTACGCGATGATGTGGACCATATCTCGTTTACCTTGAACAATCTGCTTTCGTGGGGTCAGACCCAGATGAAAGGGGCAGTTACCAAGGCGAGTGTTTTTTCGCTGGAAGAACTTGTTTCTGACAACATAAAATTGTTATCGGAAATAGCAGAGAACAAATCCATCAGAATGATCAATAAGATAACCGACAATACCATCATCTGGTCCGATGTCAACCAAATTGATATTGTCATAAGGAACCTAATAAGTAATGCCCTAAAATTTACACCAGAGAATGGAATGGTAACTATTGAAGCCCTTGAGCGAAATAGCCATTGGGAAATTTCCATAACTGACTCAGGAGTTGGTATGGACCTGGTAACCCTGGATAAGCTGTTCCTAGCCAATTCCAACTATACCTCCTATGGCACCAACAATGAAAAGGGTACTGGTCTCGGCCTTTCTTTATGCAAGGAAATGGTTGAAAAGAACAAAGGACAAATTTGGGTAGAAAGCGCATTAAGAAATGGCACCTGTTTTTACTTTACCCTACCAAAATCCGAAAAGGACTATAAAAATGTAGGCTAGATCAAATGATCTAAACTGGCAACTGCCACATACCTCTCGGTTGTAAAGCCTTCCGCATATTCCGTACCTACCAATCTACCAAGATCCCTTGCTCGGTATTTTACGCTGTCAATGAAATTTTTACTACTGATAGGTGTTTCAGGCTCGTTGCTCCTTGGATCGAAGAACTGTGAACCATAAGCCAAAATAGCTTCTGTCTTTTTATCTATAAATCCACTGACGTCAACAACAAAATCTGGCTTTAGATTTTTCCATTGTATATAATGGTATACCTGCTTTGGTCGCCAAGCATCTTGCCATTCTTCACTGCCTTCCAATTTGGTATCTATTTTCACCAATCCGCTCAAGAAACAGGCATCGCTTACCAAACTGCTTCCTTTGGCATGATCTATATGTCGATCATCAATTGTATTGCATAATACAATGTCCGGCCTATATTTTCTCAATACCTGAATGACGGCCATTTGATGTTTTTTGTCGTTCACAAAAAAACCATCGGCAAATTCCAAATTTTCCCTTATGGCAACCCCAAGTATTTTAGCGGCGGCGGCGGCTTCCTCATCGCGGATTTCAGCGGTTCCCCTTGTGCCCAACTCACCTCTTGTCAAATCTATGATCCCCACTTTTTTACCGTTTGCGACTTCCTTCGCAATAGTTGCACCTGCTCCCAATTCGGCATCATCTGGATGTGCCCCGAATACTAAAATATCTAGTTTCAAAGATTCTAATTTAAATTTATACTTAGTTGCTGTGTAATGTTGTGGTCGTTGCTTTTACCGATTCTATAGCTTGTTCTATATCTGCAATAAGGTCCTCCACTTCTTCAATACCTACAGAAAAGCGAATCAATCCGTCGGCAATGCCCTGTTTTTCGCGTTCTTCTGCAGTCAAAAGGGAGTGAGAAGTTAAGGTTGGCGATAGTACGGTACTTTCAACTCCTGCCAAACTCATAGAGGATTTGATCAGGTGCAAGGATTTTTGAAATGTGGAAGAATTCAAATTTTTGTTCAGTTCAAATGACAACATACCTCCAAACCCTTTCATTTGAGCTTTGGCCAATTCATGTCCCGGATGTGACTCCAATCCTGGGTAATAGACGGCTTGTATATCCTTGTGCCCAAAGAGGTAACGGGCCATCATCATGGCATTTTCATTTTGTGCCCTAACACGTATGCCCATGGTCTTTATACTACGCTCCAACAACCATACGGTATAATCACTTAAACTGCCACCGAAATTTTTTGCCAAATGAAAAATACGCTCCATATGTTCTTGGGAAGAAACTACAGCCCCTGCCAATATATCCGAATGTCCACCCATGTACTTGGTAGCACTGTGAAGGACCACGTCGATTCCAAAATCGATCGGATTTTGATTCACGGGACTGGCAAAGGTGTTGTCTATCATGGATACCAAACCATGCTTTTTGGCAATTTGTGCCACGGCTTCCAAATCTGTAATGGTCAACAATGGATTTGAAGGGGTCTCTATGTAGATAACTTTGGTATTCTCCTTAATTTTTGCCTCAAAATCTGCTGGCTGCAAACCCGTGGTAAAAGAATATTCTATCCCAAATTTTTCAAATTCCTCGGTCACTAGATTATAAGTCCCCCCGTAGAGGGAATTTTGAAGTACAATATGGTCTCCAGCCTTTAAAAAAGCCATTAAAGCCGTGCTTATAGCTGCCATTCCACTGCCAAAGATCATGGCAGCTTCTGCATGTTCCAATGCAGCGATTTTCTTTGAGAGAGCCACTTGGTTTGGGGTATTAAAGTACCTTGGGTAGCGTTTTACATCCACATCTTCAAAAGCATAGGATGTACTCATAAATAATGGTGAAACGGCTCCTTTGAACTGTTCGTCCTGAATTTCCCCGAAATGGGTACAAATGGTATTGAGACCTTTTTTATTGTCGTCCATTATAACTGGTTTGTTAGGAATTAAAAAGGCGTCCGAAAACACCTTTTTTAAATCTAAAGTTACAAAATGAATAGTTTTTATTTTTACTTTTTGACATAATTTACGCGGTACCTCCAAAAACTGATTCCACCCAATGCAATTACTGCTCCAACGGTATACCATATAAAGGTTGGAGTTATCACCTGATCGCCACTGGCATAACTATGTAGTCCTACCAAATAGAAATTCACCCCGAAGTAAGTCATCATTATACTGGAAAAAGCAACAACACTCAAAAAATTAAATGTCCATCTGCTTCTTAATCCTGGAACAAGGCGTCCATGAATAACAAAGGCATAGACCATAATGGAAATTAAGGCCCATGTTTCTTTTGGATCCCATCCCCAGTATCGGCCCCAACTTTCATTGGCCCATTGTCCGCCCAAGAAATTACCAATGGTCAACATGATCAATCCAACAGTAAGGGAAAGTTCATTGATAATGGTCAGTTCCTTTATGTTGATCTCCATGCGTTTTTTATTCTTCTTGGTGGTCAACGTAATCAATATCAATGAAACCACCCCAAGAATCATCCCCACTGTCAAGGGCCCATAACTACCTACAATAACGGCCACATGGATCATCAACCAATAGCTATCCAATACTGGTTGAAGATTTGCGATCGATGGATCTACCCAACTCTGATGGGCGATCCACAATAGCATGGAGGCCACAAAAGCTGTTGAGGCAATGGTCATATCACTTTTTCGGCCAAAGGCCAAGCCAATCCCCATGGTGGCCCAACCCACGTAGAGGATACTTTCATAGGCATCACTCCAAGGAGCATGTCCGGAAATATACCAGCGAAAGATCAATCCTGCAGTGTGCCATACGAACAAAAGAATAATGGAGCCTTTAAGGAAGTAGATACCCACCCTCCAAATGGATCGGTCCTTAAATATTTGAAAGATCAAAAAGAAGAACATCAGTACCCCAATGAGGGCATAATACTTATACAAATGGTTGAAAATGTCCAATTTATTATAAAGCACCTCAGCTTTTATCCTTTTTTCGGAGGGCAAAACTTCACTGCCATGATTTTGCTGATTTTTCCTAAAAGCGGCCAATAACTTATCCGCTTCTGCATAGTCCCCTGATTTATTTGCATTATCCAAGGACATCAAATAGTAAGGAATTGCATTTTTAACAAAGTTCGCGTAAAGCGAATCTTGGATCTGAAATTTTCCGGAACGGTACTCTATTGCAGATATCCATTTGTTGTTCTCATCGTTCAACAAAGGGAATATTTTAATGATCTCACCGCTCAATGCCCTGTTCAACAATCCCAAACGCAAATCTACATCCTTAAAATCCTGTTCAAATTTATTGGGCGTATTGGTAGCGTAGGCCTTTTCCAAGAAAGGGGCCAATTTATACTGTCCCTTTGCATCAAAAAAATCGGTTGCCTTTACATATTTCTGACCCTCCGGTATTCCAATAATCTTGCGGATACTATCATTTTGACCTTTTTTGTCCAACGCTATGAATTCTGCATTGTACCATAGTGACGGGTTTGCCATCATGGACAAGAAAACCTGATCAGGGTTCAATTCCTCAAAATTGTTCTTAAAACTTAATTTTCGCAATAATTCCGCTGCAAAAGTATTTATAGGTTTCATACGGCCACCATCATCCTGAATGACCAATTCCCCAAATTTTTCTGCATGGGCCACAGAAACAGCGGTAGCTTGCAGCATAGAATCCACATTCACGATTTTTGGCATCGCGGTATGGTCATGGTCATCGGCCTCTTGTGCTATACCCGGCAAGGTAAAAGCAAGCAGTACAAGGGTTGCCATTGCCTTCTTTTTGGCCTTTAACTCATCCAAGGCTAGGGCAAGAGCTTTAAAACGCGTCTTACCAAAAAGCATAATCCCCAATAATCCAAAATATAAAAGGAAATATCCAATGTAGGTGATCCACGTACCCCAAACATCATGGTTTACAGACAAGACCGTTCCCTTTTCATCTGGATGAAAACTGGATTGAAAAAAACGATAGCCTTTGTGGTCCAGCACATGGTTCATAAAAATATCGTAATCGAAAGGTCGATCGTCCTCTACCGTCACCTTACTCATAAATGAGGCATAGCCTTTTTCCGTACCCGGATACTTCTCGGCGATAAAATCGTTCAGCTTTATATGAAATGGCAATTCATAGATCTTGGAACCATAGGAGAGTGAAAAATCCAACCCCCCAACATTAAACTTCTCTGAAAAATTTGAAGCTCCTTTTCCTCCCAAAAACTTTTTTTGAACGGTTTGCCCATTGGAGGTGATATCCAAGATGATCGCATCTTGGGAGTTCTTTGTAATCTCAGTTTCTGACAAGGGCACTATGCCATAAGATCCTTTAATTACGGGATCAGGGATCACAAACTGCATTCCAGCAGTATTGTATAGCGATCTCAATTGCAATGTTTGTAAACTATCCTTGTACAACTGGCCCTGGAACTGATCTGCCATCCTCATAAAATCACCCTCAAAAGGCGATTTGATAAGGTAGGTGCTGTCCGTGGTCATGATATTGATCGCTCCTTCTGTCTCTTTATTCAAGGCAAACAGCACATTATGGATACTGGTAATCTCTCCGCTTTCCAAAAAGTGGTCATGCCTATCCCCGTCCCCAGCCTCAACTATTTTTAAGTATGACTTCCCATTTTCATCGGGGATCAATCCTTCTGCTGCCCCGTTTATAAAACCTGCATAAGAAATAGAAAAATCCTGCCCATTAAAATCAAAGTTCCATGGTAAGCTCGACTTTAATGCTTCAGGGGTCACTATTAAGTCATCTTCGAACCTGCGTCTTTGTAATTGCCCATCCACATCACCATCTACAAAGGCCGTCAAATATGTTTTATCCGAATAAAATACATTTTCAGAATTGCCTTCCCTAATGGGCATCATCCCCTCAAAACTTATATATCTGGTCACAAAAGCCCCAACAATGATCAAGACCCACGAAAGGTGGAGCATCAGCACTGGCCATTTTTCCTTTCTCAAAAGTTTGTACCGAAATATGTTCCCACTAAAGTTGATTACAAAGAATACCATGATAGCTTCGAACCATGTGGCATTGTATATCCAAATTCTTGCCGTTTCCGTACTGTACGAACTTTCAATAAAAGTACCAAAAGCCATAGCTGTTGCGAATAGAATAAAAAGAATGGCCATTAAACGTGTAGAAAAGAAAATCTTTTTGAGCAGTTCTGTCATCGCTGGGATAGAAGTTTTATTTCAGGCGCAAAAATACAGTCTTTTTATGATTTTAACGGCTAATGCCACATTTAAAAAGTTAAACAAGTTTGTTAATTATTTCCTAAGCCAACACTGCATTAATTTGTATTTTTGGGCATGATTTCAATTGTAATCCTAGGAACCGGGAATGTTGCCAGACATCTGTACGATGCCTTATCAGCTTCGGACCAAGTAACAATCCTTCAGGTGGTGGGCAGAACTGAGGAAAAACTTAAGGGTTACTCCAAATACACCGAGGTAAGTTTTGATTTTCAAAATATAAAAGAGGCCGATGTATACCTTATTGCGGTCAGTGATGATGCCATTGAAGAGGTGTCCAGAAAACTTGCTGACAAAAGAGGGCTCGTGGTCCATACTTCTGGAGGTTGCGCATTGGACATTTTGTCACCTAACCTGAGAAGGGGTGTTTTTTACCCCTTACAATCCTTTACAAAAGGCAAAAAAATTGATTTTACGGACATCCCGATCTGCTTGGAAGCAACAAAACAAGATGATTTAATGGTATTGGATAGATTGGCCCATCTGATTTCGAACAAGGTATTCAACATTTCTTCAGAGCAACGAAAAACAATACATTTGGCAGCCGTATTTGTCAATAACTTCACCAACCATCTCTATCAAATAGGAAGTAAAATTTGTGCAGAAAAAAACATTCCTTTTGAACTTTTACATCCCTTGATAATAGAAACAGCAGATAAGATAAGTGTCTTAAATCCACATCAGGCGCAGACTGGCCCGGCCAGAAGAGGAGATATGATGACCATTGATAATCATCTGAGTCTTCTCGAAAATAAAACCCATAAGGAAATTTATTCCTTACTTAGTAATTCAATAAAGAAAGATTATGAGCAAGAGTTATAAGGAATACCTCAAAAACATCAACACTTTTATCTTTGATGTGGATGGGGTGTTCACGGATGGTACCGTTACCATTACCTCTAATGGTGAAATGCTCCGAAAAATGAGTATAAAGGATGGTTTTGCCCTTAAAACTGCCATCCAAAAAGGATATAAGGTGTGCATAATTTCTGGAGGCACCAATGAAGGAGTTAGAAGCCGTTTTAAAGGCCTTGGGGTTACCGATATTTATTTGGGTGCACACTATAAAGAAGACCCCTTAAAGGAATATATGGACGTTTACGGTATTAAAGCGGAACAGATCCTCTATATGGGAGATGATCTTCCAGATATCCCCGTAATGCAGATGGTGGCATTGCCTACCTGTCCCCAAGACGCAGTGCCAGAAGTGAAGGAAGTTTGTAAATACATCTCGCATATCAAGGGTGGACAAGGTTGTGTCAGGGACGTCATAGAGCAGGTCCTTAAAGTCCGTGGCGACTGGGAAGGAAATTTTAACGCGAGAAACGATTAGTGATTTATGTTGAAGGACAATTTGAATAAATTTCGAATCATTTTGGCGTCCGCTTCCCCCAGACGTCAGCAATTTTTTAAGGAGTTGGGGTTGGACTTTGAAATTCGCTTAAAGCCTGTGGAAGAAGTATACCCCACTCAATTAAAAGGTGCTGAAATTTCAGATTATCTGGCAGCGCTTAAAGCCGCTCCCTTTAAGAAAGAACTCAAAGAACACGACATATTGATCACTTCGGATACCGTGGTTTGGCACAACGGCATTTCTTTGGCCAAGCCAAAGGATGAAAAAGAGGCCTACAACATGATCAAAGCCTTGTCCAATGACTGGCATGAGGTGATCACCTCTGTTAGTTTTACCACAACTACCATCCAAAAAACCGAACACCATAGTACCAAGGTAAAATTCAAACCATTGTCCGATGATGAGATCTGGTATTATATAGAAAACTACAAGCCCTTTGATAAAGCGGGCGGCTATGGCATTCAAGAATGGATTGGACTTATAGGCATAGAACAAATTGAAGGGTCCTATGCCAATGTAGTAGGCCTCCCAACCCATATCGTTTACAAAACGTTAATGGATATGGCCAGCTAAGCGATTTTGGGTAATTTTGAAGAAAACATACGATAATGAAATTATCATTGAACCTTAAAATTTATGTTTATTTCTTGGCTATGGCAACCCTTTCCTTTGCTTCTTGTAGAAAGGTAAAGACTGCAGTCAACACTGAATCCAAAGAAATTAGCCGCCAAAATGTTGAGATTGCCAAAAAAGAACTTTCTGAAGCTTTTAAGGAATATTGGTATGCCGGTACCGCTGAAATCACCTCCTATAGACTGGAACAGGCCAGATATGGTGAGATTAGGGAAGGAGAAGCCGTCTTAATCTATGTGACCGAGCCATTTTTAGCCGATAAACAAGTAAAGGCGGATCGCAGTAACCCCGAGAACATACCCGTCCTAAAATTAAACACGACCAAAAAATTCCTGACCGGAATATATCCCTATTCCATTATGACGAGCAGCTTCTACCCTGTCCATGACAATGGGCATGCCGTTAAAATTTCTAATAGTGCTCAGGAATGGTGCGGGCATGTGTATGCCCAATTAAACAATAGGGAAGAATTTGAAGTACTATCGCACTCTTATTTCGAAACGGAGGCCGATCAAGAATTTAATTTGTCAAAGGCCATCTTGGAGGATGAACTATGGAACAAAATTCGGGTTGATCCAAAAAGTCTACCCACTGGCTCCCTTCAAATCATACCATCCATGGAATACACCAGGTTACACCATAAAGAATTTAAGGCATATGAAGCCACTGTAACCCTTACCAATAATGGGACACTGACCACGTATACCATAACCTATCCGGCATTGGAAAGGACCTTGGAAATAAACTTTAGTAAAGACTTTCCCAATACCATAGAAAATTGGTCTGAAACAGCTGCTAGCGGTTTTGGCCCTGGGGCCAAGCAACTTACGACCACAGCATCAAAAATTAAGACATTAAATACGCCTTATTGGCAACAAAATCATAATAGTGACCTATTTTTGCGCGACAGTTTAGGCTTAAAATAATGAAGGAATTAATTTTTGCATATCAAAGTGAATTACTGGGGACCCTAATTTGTATCCTATTTTTATTGATTTCTAGGTTTACTAGTATCAAGGCCATACGAAAGGTCGGGAAATTTAGGGAAATTCATGAGGCCCGAACACGACTGATCATAAAATATGTTTCTGTGGGACATACCATTTTAGCAGTGGGAGTTCTAATTTTCGTATGGGGAGTAAACTTTAGGGAATTGGGATTGGTTTTTTCCTCCATTTTTGCCATTCTGGGTGTTGCCCTTTTCGCAAACTGGTCCATTTTGAGCAATATTACGGCTGGGGTTATCCTGTTTTTCTCTTTCCCTTTTAAAATAGGGGATAGAATACGGATTTTAGACAAGGAAGTCCCCGATGAAGCTATAATTATTGATATTAAAGCGTTTTATTTCCACATGATCAACGATCATGGGGAACAACTGACCTATCCTAATAATTTGCTCCTACAAAAAGGAGTTGTCCTAATTGAAAAACAGGTCCATCTGGATGAAGATGGCAGTGGCATCCTATAGTCATGTTAAAGAATTTCTAAAAATCACAGGTTCGTTGTTAATCTTTCTATATTTGATGGCCAACTAAAAATCCACGTTATGCGCCATTTTCTGGTATTTTGTTTAGGAATACTATTTTCTTCCAATCTGATCCTAGCCCAACTACCAAAGCAGAACACTACTTCTCACATCTACCATTCGGTTCAGAAATTGAACTTTTTAGGTACAGCACTATATATTGCCGCCCATCCCGATGACGAAAATACCAGACTCATTTCATACCTATCCAACGAAGTTAAAGCTAGGACGGCTTATTTGTCCCTTACACGGGGCGACGGAGGCCAAAATCTTATTGGCACAGAACTTAGGGAACTTTTAGGGGTGCTCAGAACAGAGGAATTATTGGCAGCGCGTCGCATTGATGGAGGCGAACAATATTTTACACGGGCGAATGATTTTGGATATTCAAAGCATCCAGACGAAACCTTGGAAATATGGAACAAGGAAGCTGTTTTGGGAGATGTAGTATGGGCCATACGCAATTTAAAGCCCGATGTGATCATCAATCGATTCGACCATAGGTCGCCAGGTTCTACCCACGGACACCATACCTCATCAGCTATATTGAGTGTCGAAGCTTTTGAGCTTGCCAATAACAACAACGCTTATTCCTCGCAATTATCGCTCACGGAGACATGGCAGCCCAAACGGTTGTTCTTCAATACCAGCTGGTGGTTTTACGGCAGTGAAGAGAATTTCAAAAATGCCGACAAGTCGAAAATGCTATCGTTGGATGTGGGCGTATATTACCCATTAATGGGGCTTTCCAACAATGAGATTGCCTCCATGGCCAGCAGCCAGCATTTATGCCAAGGCTTTGGAAGAATTTCTTCCAGAGGTAGTGAGGAGGAATATATTGAATTGCTCAAAGGGGACCTCCCCTTGAACAAAAACAATATTTTTGAAGGAATAGATACATCTTGGTCCAGGGTAAAAGGAGGGGAAGCAATTGGGGCACTTTTGTACGGGGTTGAAAAAAACTTCAACTTCAAGGACCCCACTGTTCACTTACCTCAATTGATGGAAGCGTACAAGCTACTTCAAAACATTTCGGATGAGCACTGGAAAGCCATCAAAACAAAAGAATTGGAAAATATCATTACCGCTGTAGCAGGATTATATTTGGAAGCTTCCTCGGAAGAGTCTGATGCAGTTCCCGGTAGTACCGTTACCATAAATATAGAAGTGTTGAATAGAAGTGCGGCTGACCTAAAATTGAACAGCATCAAGATTTCCGGTTCTTCAGAAACTCTAACTCCCAATGTGGCGTTGGGGACCAATATAAAAGAAAATTATAAAATAGACTTTAAAATACCCGGAAACACCAATTACACCAGTCCCTACTGGCTTTCCAAAAAAGGAACACTGGGAATGTATACTGTAGAAAACCAAGCCCTTATAGGACAAGCCGAAACCCCGATTCCGTTTACAGCAACCTTCAACCTGGAAATAAATGGTTCGCCCATTGCTTTAAATAGTCCAGTTGTCCACCATTATTCAAAACCGGATAAAGGGGAACTTTACGAACCATTTGAAATACTTCCAACAATAACTTCCCGTATAGACGACAAGGTCATAATATTTTCCGATTCAGACACCAAAGAAATCCCTGTTCATGTAAGAGCAGGTAAGGATAATGCTTCTGGTAATGTTTCTCTGGAGGTTCCTAAAAGCTGGAAAGTAACTCCTTCAGAAATCAATTTTAACATTGCACAAAAAGGGGATCAAAGCACCGTATACTTTAAGGTTACCCCTCCAAATAAGGAAAGTGAAGGTGAAATTACTCCTAGGGTAACTGTGAATGAAAATGTATTTTCCCAAGAATTGGTGGTAATCAATTATGACCACATACCAAGACAATCCGTGCTCTTACCAGCATCTGTTAAAGTGGTGCGCCTAAATATCCAAAAGGCGGGCGAAAATATTGGTTATATCATGGGAGCTGGGGATGATGTCCCAACAAGTTTGGAGCAAATCGGATATAAGGTTTTCCCTATTGATCTAAATAGTGTTCAAGAAGGATCATTATCAAAATATGATGCTATAGTTGTAGGGATAAGAGCCTATAATGTGGTGGATGCACTGCGATTCAAACAAAAGTATTTGTTGGACTATGTGAAAAATGGAGGGAATCTAATCATTCAATACAATACCTCTGGAAGGAACGGCTTGGTTTTTGAAAATTTAGCCCCTTACCCATTGACCATTTCTAGGGATAGGGTGACCGATGAAAATTCTCAAGTCACTATTTTAGCTGCCAATCATCCGTTAGTAAATATACCGAACCAAATAACCAAAAATGACTTTAATGGGTGGGTACAAGAACGTGGCTTGTATTTTCCAAATGAATGGGGCGATGAATTCACTCCTATTCTCTCTATGCAAGACAAAGGGGAGGATCCTACAATGGGCAGTCTATTAGTGGCGCCATATGGAAAGGGCAATTATATATATACCGGCCTGAGCTTCTTCAGGGAATTACCGGAAGGTGTGGCAGGGGCCTATAAACTCTTTGCAAATATGTTATCTTTAGGCAAAACATCCAGCAACCCAATAAATAAGCTTAAAAACTAACCATGCAAGATAAATTTAATTGGAAAAAAGAATATACTGCCGTTATCATATTAAATGCAATCTACATTCTGATTTTTTATTTCATAATGACATTTAATAAGTAATATGGGAACATTAGACTGGAGTATACTAGTAGGTACTTTGTTATTTATTGTGGGTTATGGAGTCTGGAAAACACGCGGAAGCAAAAGTGTTAATGACTATGTTTTAGGAGGAAGTGAGGCCAAATGGTGGACCATAGGGCTTTCCGTCATGGCAACTCAAGCCAGCGCAATTACTTTTTTATCAACGCCCGGACAGGCATTCCATGATGGAATGGGCTTTGTTCAATTCTATTTCGGTCTGCCTTTGGCAATGATCATTATCTGTATTGTTTTTATTCCCATCTACCATAGGTTGAAGGTCTATACGGCCTATGAGCTGTTGGAAAACCGATTCGATTTAAAAACGCGGACCCTTACTGCCTTTCTATTTCTTATACAAAGGGGGTTATCTGCCGGGATTACGATTTATGCACCCTCCATCATATTATCTGCTGTTCTCGGATGGGATTTGTGGACCTTGAATATTATCATTGGAATCCTTGTGATTATCTATACCGTTTCCGGGGGCACCAAAGCCGTAAGTGTCACTCAGAAACAACAGATGTTCATAATTATGGCCGGTATGTTCGTTGCCTTCTTTTTTATCTTGGGATACCTGCCCAACGATATTAATTTTAGCAAGGCATTAAAGATTGCTGGAGCCAGTAATAAACTGGATATTCTGAATTTTGACCTGGATACCAATACCAGATATACTTTTTGGAGCGGAATTACAGGTGGCTTGTTCTTGGCCTTGGCTTATTTTGGAACCGACCAGAGTCAGGTTCAACGTTATTTGTCCGGGAAGTCTGTAAGGGAAAGTCAATTGGGTTTGATTTTTAATGGGATCTTAAAAATCCCAATGCAATTCTTTATCCTCTTGGTGGGTGTTATGGTTTTTGTATTCTTTCAATACAATCACTCTCCACTAAACTTCAATCCGGCTGCTACAAATGCCGTTATGCAATCTCCTTTAGCCAGTGATTACAAAATTTTGCAGGAAGGGCATTTGGCATTGGAAGTAGAAAAGAAAATGGCCCAAAACAGATATTCTGCTGCCTTGGATCTTAAAGAATACGATGCTACGGAAGAGGCCAAACAGGATATCATTTCCATTAATAAAAAAGAAAGATATAATAGGGATGCGGCAAAAGCCATGATCCAAAAAGCGGATGACGACATTGAAACCAATGACAAGGATTATGTTTTTATCCATTTTATCCTTAATTACCTGCCAAAAGGACTGGTAGGACTATTGTTGGCCGTAATATTATCTGCAGCCATGTCCTCCACTGCCTCCGAATTAAATGCATTGGGGACCATTACCGCCTTGGATCTATATAAGCGCTACAGGACTGCGGGTCTTACCGACGAGCACTATGTGAAGGTTTCCAAGTTATTCACCTTGTTATGGGGCATCGTGGCCATTTGCATTGCCTGTGTAGCCAATTTATTTGATAATCTGATTCAATTGGTAAATATCATAGGATCTATATTCTATGGTAATGTTCTAGGTATTTTCTTGATTGCCTTCTTCTTCAAATTCGTTAAAGGGAACGGGGTTTTCGTTGCGGCCGTGCTTACACAGATAATCGTGATCATTGGATATAAATACGATTGGATGTCCTACTTATGGTTGAATGCTTTTGGATGTGGCCTTGTAATTACCTTGGCCTATATTTTGGAAGGTTTTGATAGGTTACTTAAGAATCCGCCCATAAAAGCCAATGACCTAAAGCAGTAATTAGTATGCTACTATAAATACCATAAGTAGGGACAGATTATTCCCCTACCAGAATTTCATTGGAGCATTACAAATAATTACGGCAGAATCCATGACCAAGGTTTTAACCATAACCCCATTTAATTAACCGTATTTTGTACATTTGATTTATAGGTGACAAATTCTATTGGATATCCCTGACTTTCAATATTGATCATCCAGGATATTAAAATGGACCTAAATCCTGATCCTTTTATGATGGTTCAATGAAGCTGTTGTACGGTCATAGGATAAATAAATTCAAGATCAATCTCTTTTAAAATAGAACATGCTCATCAATCCCATCCATAAGTATAAGGTAGAACAGCAAATTTTAGTTGCTGTAGATTGTATAATTTTTGGTTTCGATTCCAAAAATTTAAAATTGCTCCTATTTAGAAGAAAGGTAGAACCCCTAAAAGGTTCTTGGTCCTTAATAGGTGCCTTTATAAAAAACGACAGCTCTGTTTTGGATGGGGCAAAACAAATTTTGTTCGAATGTACCAGTCTTAAAAATGTTTATCTCGAAGAGTTGAAGACGTATGGTGCTGTAAATAGGGATCCTGGCGAACGCGTACTATCTATTGCACATTACAGTTTGATCCGTATTGATGACTTTGAATTGGAACACGTGGAAAAATTTGATGCCAAGTGGTTCAATTTGGATGAAATACCGGAATTGATTCTGGACCATCGCCAAATGGTGGAAGATGCCATTGTAAAACTTAAAAATAAGGCCCGTCATCAGCCCATTGGATTTAATTTGCTTCCGGAATATTTCACCATCCCCGAACTGCAAACCCTTTACGAGAGTATTTACCAACGGGAGCTGGACCCAAGAAATTTCAGAAAAAAAATCTTATCTCTGGACATACTCAGCAAGACAGCTAGAAAAGATAAATCAGGTTCCAAGAAAGGAGCATTCCTATATTGTTTCAACAAGGAAAAATTCGACACCCTAATTGCCAAAGGGTACAATTTTGAGATCTAAATACCTTCATTAATTTTATGAAAACTTTTATGAACAAGGGCTAGCTCTTTATATAAATTAAATGTAAATTGTACATTTATAAAAAAGCCGACTTAGCGCCTTTAACTTATACGCAATATGGGAACCTTGATAGCTGGATCAATAAGGCACTCTGACCGATTGATAAATTGGCCTAATATAGGATTGATCGTATTAATTTCAATTTAAAATGACTCAAGAAAAAGTAGAAGCTTACTATAAAAAACATTATACCGGCAATCCCTATATCATTAAATCCCCTGGACGGGTGAATATTATAGGAGAGCATACCGATTATAACTTAGGCTTTGTCTTGCCCGCTTCCATCGAAAAGTCGATCTACTTTGCACTTCGAAAGAACAATTCCCAAAACCTCCAAATTGAGGCATTTTTAAGCGAGCCAGAAAAAATATCGCTCCCCCTTAACGGTACGAGCAATAGTTTCGATTCTTTTTGGGGAAAATATTTTGAGGCAATTTTGCACATTTTATTGGAGAGGAAATATCCTGTACAGGGATTGGACTGTGTTTTTGGAGGGGACATCCCCATAGGATTTGGACTATCCTCTTCCGCTGCCCTTTGCTGTGGTTTTACTTATGCCGTTTCAGTGACCTTGGATTTCAACATACCTAGGGAAGAAATTGCCCTGATTGCTCAACAAGCTGAACATAAAATAGGGTTAAACTGTGGCCTAATGGACCAATATGCGGTTCTTTTTGGCAAAAAATCCAATGCGCTGTTCTTGGATTGTAAAGACTTGAGTCATTCTTATATCCCAATCAATTTAAATGGATATAGTTGGATCTTGATCAATTCCAATATCAAGCATGAGCTGGCCGTAGATTCAGAATATAACCAGCGCAGGAAGTCATGTGAAGAGGTAGTGCGACAACTTAAGGAATCCAATAAGGCAATCACATCATTAAGGGAAGTTTCCTTAGAAGATTTGATGGAAATTAAAGAACTTATTTCGGGGACAAATTTCAAAAGGGCTCTTCATGTGATCCAAGAAAATAAGCGTGTTTTAAAAATGATCGAAGCGCTTAAGGCAGGGGATGCGGAACAGGTGGGTTCCATTCTCCTGGAAGGCCATAGATCTTTGTCAACCAAGTATGAAGTGAGCACCAAGGAGTTGGATTTCTTGGTGGAAATTGGCCAAAAACAAGAAGGAGTCCTAGGATCTAGAATGATGGGCGGAGGCTTTGGAGGCTGTACCATCAATCTGATCAAAGATAAGTATGAAGAGAGTGCTGTCAAGGGTATTATTGATGCCTATAAGACCGAAACAGGAATTGAGGCCATCTACAACCATTTGGAAATCGGCGATAGTGTTCAATTGTTATCTTCTTAAAAAATAAAATAATGACAGAGAACTTTAATTCTACACCCCATAGACGTTACAATATATTAACGGGAGAATGGGTATTGGTTTCCCCACACAGGACCAACAGACCTTGGCAGGGCAAAAAAGAGACTACTTCAGAAAGGAAAAGAATTGCACACGATCCCAATTGTTATCTATGTGCAACCAATACAAGGATCAACGGAGAAGTGAACCCCGATTATAAAGACACCTTTGTCTTTACCAATGATTTTGGTGCCCTTTTACCTGAAAGCCCCTATTTTGATTATAAAGATGGATTTTTGGTTGCCGAAAGTGAGACAGGAATGTGCAAAGTAATCTGTTTTTCTCCCAACCATTCAGAAACCATTGCGGATATGGAACTAGATGTGTTGGAAAAAATTATTGCCACTTGGCAGGAGGAATATAGCACCCTTGGGGCGGATCCCGCCATCAACCACGTACAGATTTTTGAGAACAAAGGAGCCATTATGGGCTGTAGCAACCCCCATCCTCATGGGCAAATATGGGCACAAAAGTCGATCCCAAATGAAGTACTAAAGAAAACCGAAAAACAAAAGGAATATTTTGATACCCATGGCAGTAGTTTGTTGACCGCATATGTGGCACAGGAATTGGCATTGCAAGAACGGATCATTTATGAAAATGGCAGTTTTGTTAGTCTTATTCCATTTTGGGCCGTATGGCCATTCGAAGTTATCATCATCCCTAAAAAACAGATACAGCATATTGTCCAATTAACCGCCATTGAAAAACGTGATTATGCCGAACAAATGAAAATGGTAACCCAAAAATATGACCGTTTGTTCGACACCTCTTTCCCTTATTCTGCAGGAATCCATCAGGCACCAACTGATAAGGAATACCCGGAATGGCATATGCATATGAGCTTCTACCCTCCCCTCTTGCGTTCCGAAACGGTTAAAAAGTTTATGGTAGGCTATGAAATGTTTGGGATGCCCCAGCGTGATATAACCGCAGAAATAGCCGCGGAAAGATTAAGAAGCGTTTAGGGTTTTAACTACATTAAACGGCATAAAAAAAAACCCAACAGAGAACTGTTGGGTTTTTAGAAATCTTAAGAGATTTTTACTTACATGGCACCCCACTCTTTTAGGGAATCTTTATTCATTTTCACATAATCTGCATTACCTGCAGCCTCTGCCCCGGCCAAAGATTTTTTAGCAGCTTCAATAGCCCCTTTTTTATCTCCAGCTTTGGCATAGATCAAAGATTGCTGTCTCAATTGCCAAAAAGCAGGTTTGGCAGTCATGGCCATAGCCTTATCGATCCAAGTTTTGGCTTTTGCGATATCCTTTCCTTCACTGTAAAAATATACAGCTGAGGCATAATAATCTCCTGCATCAGGACCTGCCATAGTTTTTTCGATATTCTTCATTACCATAGCATCTGTTGGAACTTCAAATTTCACTCCAACATAGGCTTTTTCCCAAAGAATGCCCAAAACAGCAGAAGTGCTGGTCAAATCATCAATGGTCATTGTAAAGGTCTCAACAGGCATGGACATTGGATTAACTGTAGCAACAGTTTTTGCTGCTATTTTAGTTTCATCCCACTCCGCAGGTGTTCCACCACCTTCTGTATCTGTGTAAAAAAACACCTCCCAAGAAGATGCTCCTGGCTTGGTGAAAATAGCATACGTCCCAGCTTTAAGAGTTTGCCCATCTACCATCACATCATTGCTGAAAGTGACTTTTGTTCTGGCATTGGCACCAGTACGCCATAGCATATCATAAGGGACTAAATCTCCAAAAATAGTTCTGCCTCTCATGGATGGTCTTGAATAATCCAAAGTAACATCGGTCAACCCCACAGTCTGCCATACTTTTGCGGCCGGACTTGGAGCTGGAGTTTCAATTTGTGCCTGTACAGAATATGTGGCAACAACAGCTAATAATAGTAGTACTAATTTTTTCATTTGATTATGATTTATACGTTTCTACAAAACTACTTATAATGCAATGGTCCCTTTGTTAAGAATTCCTTAAATAATTTGAACTGTAAATGTTGCTAATTCATCCAAAATGGGGCAGAAACTATCCCATTGTCCGTATAAAATGTAAGGTAGTAGATTGCAGAATTTAAGGTTGCCAAGTTGACGGTGTTTTCTCCTATGTCCTTTCCCAAAACATATTTTATCTGTCGCCCGTTATTATCAAAAATAGCTCTTCCCAGAATTTGACCCTGGATCTCATATTCTAGCTCACTGGCGCCAAAACGCTTATAAATTAGAAGACCTTGTTTATTTTCTGTCGGTAGAGGTTCTTCTACCGGCTTATCTGTTGTATCAAATGAAAAGAGTCTGGATTCAGATGTGATCATGGGACTGTTATTGGTAAACCTTTCAGAAGAAAAATAATAGTGGTTTTCATTTATGTTGGTAATTCCTTCCACCTGCAAAAAACCTAGGTTTAATTCCTTTTTTACAGTGGTCCCAGAAAATATGTCCCCTGGTTCCAAATTGTCGACCCTAACAACAAAGGGGAGTAAAAATTTTGAGTAACCTGCCAGATAAAGGATTTGGGTATTTGGATTAAAACTAGCCCCCGTCACCAAACCATTAACAGGATATTCACCAATTTTGGATGCAATATACGTGCCTGGGATTTTAGGAATCCCATACGCTATGGTACCATTACTCTGCCACTGTTTGGTTAGAATAACGAGTTCATCGTTCAAAACAAAGAGGGCTTCCGCATCCCAATCACTATTGGGATGGGGCGTAAAGTCAGTCTGCCCTTCAAAAGAAAATTCGATTTTCTCGGCCGTAACGGAATCCGATTTGTCGTAATCCGCTTTTAATATCCTATAGACAGCTAAATCTCGCCGGCTACCATTATTGTTGCCAATTTCTCCAATATAAATATAGGTGTCATCCTGCGCTATATCTTCCCAATCAATATTAACCGCATTGGATATGGAGATGGTCCGAGTTATCTGCAAAGAGGTAGTATCTAATTCAAAAAGCTGGGCAGTATTGCCAGAATCATTGTGGGTGATAATTTTATTATTGTAATAAATTAATCCGGAAGTCTCAAAGACGGCTTCGGGCAGCATCCCCAACTCCATGATATTTTCCTGTGCAAGGCCCAGGCTGGCAAATAGTAATAAGTAAAAATTTAAAATAATTGTTTTCATACCTGTTGCGCTTATGGAAATGTACAAAATTAGAGGCATCAATAATATAATTTAAGCTGATCGCCTTCAATATGTCGATAACCTAAAAAAGGAAGCCATAATTTCAGAGCCATATTCTTGATATTTTAATTTTGTTTAACTTTTGTAATTATATTTTAGACAAAAATATTTCTATCTTTGGACAAACCTAAACAATGAGATTGTACCAACTACGCTCCAAACAGGCATTACCCATATCGCAGGAAGAAGCATGGGACTTTTTATCCCAACCTAAGAATTTAAAGGCCATCACCCCCGAACATATGGGTTTCCATATTCTATCCGGGGACGACAAACCCATGTTCGCTGGTCAGATCATACAATACAAAGTTTCACCATTTCCTGGATTTACCACAAAATGGGTGTCCGAAATAACCCAAGTAGAAAAAGGGCATTATTTTGTTGATGTGCAGTTGTTTGGTCCCTATGCCCTATGGCACCATAAACATTTTATTAGGGCAATTGATGGTGGTGTTGTCATGGAAGATATCATTGACTACAAGATTCCCTTTGGAATTTTAGGACAATTGGCACACCCCATCATCGTAAAAAAGCAATTGGAGCAAATTTTCAAATTCAGGGAAGAAAAATTGACCACTCTATTTGGTTCCATGAAGAACATGCCCAATGAGTTGCTATTTGATTCATTTTAAGAAACACATTTAAAATACAACTAAGAAAAATTAAAACACATGAAAAAGAACATACTATTAATAGGAGGATCCCATGGAATAGGCCATGCCATTGTCACCCTACTAGTGTCGGACCATAATATATTCATTGCTTCCCGAAGCAATGAAGGTTTGGATAACTTGGACGTAAATCATATCCCGTTTGATGCAACAAAAGACGATTTGGATACTAGTAAATTACCCGATGAAATCCATGGTTTTGTATTTTGTCCAGGAAGTATCAATTTAAAACCATTTAAAATGATGGGGTTGGATACCTTTGAACAGGACATGCAATTGAACTTTTTTAGTCTTGTTAGAGTACTAAAAACGATCATGCCAAAAATGACCGACAATGCCAGCATGGTTTTTTTCAGTACCGTTGCGGTCACCAGTGGTATGCCCTTCCACACTAGTGTCTCAGCCTCAAAAGGGGCCATAGAAGGTTTTGCGAAATCCCTTGCCGCAGAATATGCGCCAAAAGTACGAGTGAACGTGGTGGCACCATCATTGGTCGACACCCCCTTGTCCTCCAGATTGCTGAACAATGATAAGAAAAGGGAAGCCATGGCAGACAGACACCCATTGAAAAGAGTGGGGACACCTGAGGATATTGCCAACATTGCCGTATTTTTATTAAGCGATCAAAGCACTTGGATGACCGGACAGATCATTGGTGTCGATGGAGGTCTTTCTACCTTGAATGTGAATTAGAAAATTAAAATACGCATGAATAAAAAAGTTTCCATTTTTTGGTTTAGGAGAGATTTGCGATTGGATGATAATGTAGGCTTTTTGGCAGCCCTGAAAGGTGAGCATCCTGTAATGCTCATTTTTATATTTGATAGTGAAGTTTTAGAAAAGCTCCCCGACAACGATCCTCGAGTCACCTTTATTCATGATACCTTGCAACAAATGCGAACAGAACTTCAGGATAACTATGAGAGCTCTATTGCAATTTATAAGGGAAAGCCTTTAGAAGTATTCAAGAACCTTCTAAAAGAACATGAAATCTCAGAAGTATTTACCAACAAGGACTATGAACCTTATGCTCTGGAAAGGGATGCCGCCATTGAACATCTTTTGGAGGCAGAAGGTATTCCTTTCCACACCTATAAAGACCAGGTCATTTTTGAAAAAGACGAAGTGGTCAAAGACGATGGCAACCCCTACGTGGTCTACACTCCCTATAAACGAAAATGGAAAGAGGGCTTTTCGGAAAAGGAGCACCTTACCATTCACTATACCAGCCAATACCTTCCTAATCTAATACAACATAGCAGGCTTCCAAACCTTTCCCTATCGGACATCGGATTCAAATCATCGGACATTAAGGTAAATGAATACGTTGTTACGCCCACACTTATAGAAAATTATGAGGATACCCGAAACTATCCGGCAATCGAAAATGGAACCTCTAGACTTGGTCCCCATTTACGATTTGGAACTGTATCTATCCGAAAAATGATGAAAAAGGCTATCTCGGAAAAAAATGAAGTATTCTGGAGTGAATTAATATGGCGGGAATTTTTTATGCAGATCTTATGGCATTTTCCCAAAACCATCACCAATGCATTTAAATCAAAGTACGACCGGATTCCTTGGCGAAACAATGAGGAGGATTTTGAGAAATGGAAAAATGGACAAACAGGGTATGCCCTTGTCGATGCCGGGATGCGGGAACTCAATGCCACAGGCTATATGCACAACAGGGTGCGGATGTTGGTAGCCAGTTTTTTATGCAAGCATTTACTAATCGATTGGCGATGGGGAGAGGCTTATTTTGCTGAAAAGCTCATGGATTACGAAATGAGCAGTAATGTGGGGAACTGGCAGTGGGCAGCAGGCAGTGGGGTTGATGCGGCCCCTTATTTCAGAATCTTTAATCCCATGACCCAAATAGACAAGTTTGACAAACAAAAGGTATACATCCGCAAATGGGTACCGGAACTAGATAAGAGCGCCTATCCCGATATGATGGTAGATCACAAAGAAGCGAGGGAACGCTGTTTGAGCACTTATAAGGAAGCTTTAGCATAATGGTCGTTGTATGGTTTAAAAGGGACATCAGGCTTATGGACCATGAGCCTCTGACTAATGCCATTGCTAAGAATCAAAAAATAGTATTGCTCTATAGTTTTGAGCCCCTTTGGACAAAAGACCCCCATTATAGCGAAATGCATATTGACTTTATAAAGCAAAGTCTGGTTGACATCAATGATCAATTGGGAGCATACAATACCCAAGTACTGACCGTTTCTGAAAATATCCCTGAGGTATTGAAGAAATTGCAAGGCGTGGAAAAAATCACCCATATGTTTTCACATCAAGAAACGGGAATGCAAATAACCTATGAGCGCGACAAAAAGATTGCCCAATGGTGTAATAAGCATAATGTCAACTGGCAGGAAAGCATTCAAAATGGAGTATTAAGAGGTCGAAAAAATCGTACAGACTGGCAAAAGAATTGGGTAAGCTTTATGAACCAAAAGATTGTAAATCCCAGATTGGATTTGGGGTGTTTTTATTCGATGGAAGAGCTTAAATCCATTTTTTATCCACACTTTCATATTCCCGAACTTAAAACTGCCCATTATCCCCAAATTCAAAAAGGGGGCACTACTCAAGGTGTTAAATATTTACGATCCTTTATAGATCAACGCATAGAGGGGTATAACACCCATTACTCAAAACCATACTCCTCCAGAAAACACAGCAGTAGGCTTTCTCCCTATCTGGCTTGGGGGAATCTATCCGTCCGCCAAATTTGTCAATTCGCCGCGAACCATAAAAAGACCGTTAGGGACAAAAGAACATTAAATGCCTTTTTATCCCGTCTCCGTTGGCAGGCACACTTCATCCAAAAATTTGAAATGGAGGGGAGCATGGAATTTGTTAGTATTAATTCTGGATACCATCAGTTAGTAAAACCAATTCGACCAGATTTACAAAAAGCATGGAGGGAAGGGCAAACAGGGGTACCCATGGTCGATGCCGCCATGCGTTGTTTGGTGGAGACCGGATTTGTCAATTTTCGACTTAGGGCCCTATTAGCCTCCTTTTTCACCCATCTCCTATGGCAACCTTGGCAAGATTGCACGGAACACTTGGCCCAACACTTTTTAGATTTTGAACCCGGTATACATTTTCCACAACTAAATATGCAAGCCGGGGAAACCGGAATAAATACCATAAGGATATACAACCCGGTTAAAAATGGGATAGAACATGATCCTGAGGGTGTTTTTATAAAAAAGTGGGTGCCGGAACTAGCCAACCTTCCAAAACAATATCTTCACGAACCTTGGAATATCCCACTTATGGAACAACAGTTCTTAAACTTTGAATTGGGAACATATTATCCCAAGCCGGTAATAGATCTGCAGAGTACAAGAACTCATGCCAGTGACACTCTATGGAAGTTTAAAAATTCTGCACAAGTGAAATTGGAAGGGACCAAAATACGAAACAAACATACCCTAGAGGGAAGACCTGTTTAGAATATCCATAACAGACCTTAATTCAGATTTGTAGCATAACTCTTTTATTTTTTCCGTTCTTGCATTATCGTTATATTTAGGAAAGGTTAGCACTATGTCTGAAAACAAAACCAAACCCACAAATTCATCAGTTATCGAATTTTTAAATAGTATTGACAATGAAATCAAACGGAACGATTCTTTTACGATACTTGAAAAGATGAAAGAAATCACTGGAAAACCTGCTGTTATGTGGGGAGATAGTATTGTGGGATTTGGTAGTTATCATTATAAATACGATTCGGGCCGAGAGGGGGATATACTAATCACTGGATTTTCTCCAAGGAAACAAAATCTCACCCTTTATATAATAGACGGATTTGATGGGTACCAAGAACTATTGAAGAAGTTGGGACCGCACAAAACAGGAAAATCCTGCCTCTATATTAAAAAATTATCAGATATTGACATGGATATTCTGACAGAAGTGATTTCGACTTCCTTTACGCATTTTGATAAAAAATACAATACATAAATCAACCCAACACATGAAAAAAATAATGTTTTTAGTGGTACTAATGGTAACCGCATCGGTATGCTCGCAAAAAATGAACAGTAACAAGAAAGCTATCATAGCTTCTGTAGAACGCCACGAGGAAGCTTTGACCAAGATCAGCGATTCTATTTGGGCATTGGCGGAAACAGCTTTTGAGGAACAGCAATCCTCTAAAATATTGGCTGATTATGCCGAAAAAAATGGGTTTGCCGTTGAACGCGGCGTTGCCGGAATGCCAACAGCCTTTGTAGCAACATACGGCAGTGGAAGTCCAGTCATTAGTGTCTTGGGGGAGTTTGATGCCCTACCGGGAATATCCCAAAAGGCACAACCTACCAAAGACCCCCTGAACGAAGGGGCTGCCGGACATGGATGCGGCCACAACCTATTTGGTGCGGCCAGTCTGGGGTCGGCAATAGCCGCAAAGGAGCTTATCGAACAAGGAAAATTAAAAGGAACCATAAAGTTTATGGGGACACCATCCGAAGAAAAGTTTTTTGGAAAGATTTGGATGGTGCGTGAAGGTATTTGGGATGGAGTGGATGTAAATATTAGTTGGCATCCAAGTGCCGATACCAAGGCAGACGTGCAAAGCTCTTTGGCATTGGTAGACTTTAAGGTTGAATTTTTTGGCCAAGCGGCACATGCCTCCATGGATCCATGGAATGGCCGTAGCGCCTCCGATGCCTTGGAATTGTATACCAATGGGATCAACTACTATAGGGAACATATTAAACCTACGGTGCGTATCCATTACCACATTCAAGATGGCGGTCAGGTGGTCAATGTGGTGCCCGATTATTCACGATTATGGGTAAGGGTACGCGATAGTAAGCGCAGTGGTATGATGCCCGTTTACGAAAGGGTTCAAAAAATGGCGGAAGGTGCTGCTATCATGGCCAATGTGGATTATAAAATATCGTTGATTTCAGGCATTTACGAAACTTTGGTCAACAGATCCGGTGGGGAAATCATGCAGAAGAATTTGGAGCTTTTGGGTCCTATTTCCTACACAGCGGAAGAGACCGCTTTTGGCAAAAAAATTCAAGAAGGGACCGGAAAGGCAGAAGTAGGGATGGACAGTAATATCTATCCTTTGGAAGAAACCAGAGAAAACCCAGGTGGAGGTTCTACAGATGTAGGGGACGTAAGCTGGAATGTGGCCAACATCAATTTGGGCGTGACCACGGCCCCAAAGGATACCCCATGGCATTCTTGGGCGGTCGTAGCTTGTGGCGGGATGAGTATTGGTCATAAAGGAATGGCCTATGCCGCAAAAGCGATGGGAATGACAATGGTAGACCTTTTTGAGAACCCAAAATTGGTAGAGAAGGTAAAGGCAGAGTACAAAGAGAGAAAAGGTAACGAGGTCTATGAAGCCATTGTACCTGCAGGACCACCGCCGATTGGAAAAAACTAATATAAAATTCTAGGTAGGTGGTGCCAGCTTTTTTTAGAAGTCTGCTTAAATAATTATTTGATACATTAAAACCAAACTAGAAAATATGAAGTCCATATGCCTATTCCTGTTCTTTATTTCGATCACTTTTGGATGTGAAGAATCTAAGGAAGTAAGTCATATGAATCCTATAAACTGGGAAAGTAGAACGGTAGACCTCAATCCAAAAGATAGTCTTGTTTACGGGAGTTCTTATTTATCCATCTATTCCGAGATCTATGATCGGAGCCAAATGGGCACCCACAATTTAACGGCAACGGCCAGTATGCGCAACATCAGTTCCAAGGATTCTATTTATATCCTGCGTACCGATTATTATGATACTCAGGGGAAATTAATTAGGACCTATTTTGAAAAACCTGTTGTCATAAGACCCCTCGAAACTATTCATATTGTAATAGACCAAGATGACAACCATGGAGGGGCTGGTGCCAATTTCACCATTGAATGGGCCGTAAATAAAAATACCCACGAACCTCTATTCGAAGCTGTGATGATATCCACAACAGGGCAACAGGGGATTTCCTTCACTACCCATGGCGTGAAAAAGTAAGTCATAGGACAATTATTGTCTTGCTAATATTTAGTACATTAGATATGAGGTAATTAGGGATCTTATTCAATTCATTCCGAAAACAATTATGAGATATATCCCATCTTTAGGTAGTAGGCTCAGAAATAATATTGTGACCGTACCCGAGTCTATTGAACAATGTTCGGGAATACGGGTTTTTGGACAGTTATTAAAATCCTTTCTTTTCTCAACCGATGTTGCCATTATACGTAGTACAAATGCAAACGCCATCATTGCCGTGTACGCCTTTACCCCACAGCCAATGATCACACACGCTTTGATCCTTGCCGCTGACAAACCAATATTTTGCAGTGTGGGAGGGGGCCTGACCACTGGGAAGAGATCTGTAGAACTTGCGATGCAGGCAGAATATCCAGGGGCATTGGGGGTGGTTCTTAACAAACCGACCCCTAATGAATTGATCAAACACTTAAAGGAAAAAATAGATAACCCAGTGACCATTACCATTGTTTCAGAAAAGGACGATATAAAAGGTAGAATTGAAGCTGGAGTCGATATTTTTAACGTGTCCGGTGCCGAAAAAACACACGAAATTGCACAACGGATCAGGGATTACGATGACAAAGTGGCCATTCTTGCCACAGGCGGTAAAGATGATGAAACCATCTTAAGGGTAATTGAATTTGGCGCCAATGCAATATCCTATACCCCTCCGAACACAGGTGAACCCTTTAAAGAAATAAATGTAAAGGTACAGAGATGAGTAAATTATATTGGACCATGACCAAATCACCCTTTCAACATCTACTATTTGGATTGCTTTTCTTTTTGTTGGTGGCCTTGGATATTTATTTTGGCAGTACTTCTTATATTTTTTTCAGGGTGGTCAGCAAACCATTGATTCTGCTATCCCTAATATTCTATTTTTTACAGAATAGAAGTGGAATGAAACAATCCCTTTCGCTATATACCCTATTGGCCTTGGTGTTTTCGCTAATGGGGGATGTTTTTCTTTTGTTCGACCAATTATCAGAAGCTTTCTTTGTCTTGGGATTAGGCTCCTTTCTTTTGGCCCATATTTGTTATGCATTTTGCTTTTACCTTCAAAGCAATTCAAAGATTAGATTAGATTTTTGGGTAATGACATTACTTCTTTCGAGCTATGGAGTTGCATTATATGTTGTTCTTTATATCCATTTGGGAAACATAAAAATTCCTGTCGCAATCTATATACTTGCCATTCTAATCATGGTGATTACGGCCTATAAGCGAAAAGGGAATGTATCTGACAATGGTTTTCTTATGGTTTTTATTGGCGCGCTAAGTTTCATAATTTCAGATAGTCTTTTGGCAATCAACAAATTTTTAATACCCCTTCCCTATTCAAATTTTTTGGTGATGGGTACTTACGCAACAGCTCAATACTTAATTATAAGAGGATTAATAAAGGATATAAATGGGAATACTGATTAAACCCATCCCTGCTCAGGCCACTTGGGCATTGCGCCATTATGTAATGTGGCCCAACAAACCGTTGGAGTACATTAAATTACCTGAGGACCAACATGGGATTCATTTTGGGTTGTTCCGTGATGAAGAAATGGTTACCGTAGCTTCCCTGTTTATAAAAGATGATTCTGCACAGTTTCGGAAATTGGCCACCAAAACCACAGAACAGGGAAAAGGATATGGCAGACAAATGTTGAAGCATTTACTACAGGAGGCCCAAAGAATAGGTGTTAAAAAAATATGGTGCAATGCAAGACGTGACAAAACGGACTTTTACCTTAAATTTGGGCTTACCGAGACACCGGTGACATATTCAAAAGGTCATATTGATTTTGTGGTCATGGAGAAAATACTGCCATAACATTTCCTTATTTTTAAGTACCTTGTATCTTCAAAATAACTTAGAATTCCATGAAATATTTTTCTGTGTTGATCCTATTTCTTTGCGTTGCCACCACCACGGCACAATCCTTTGATTTTGCCATTGACCATTCGTCCCTAATTGTAAACGATCTTAAAAAAACTGGTGACTTTTATGCCAATGTACTCCAACTAAATGAAATTCCACATCCAACAAATGATCCGGGATTTCGTTGGTTCCAACTGCAGGGAAATACCCAGTTGCACCTCATCTTAAAAGATACGGTGGTTATGAAAAAAAACAAATCCATGCACCTTTGTCTATCCACCCAAAAGTTGCAGGCTTTAATAGCAAAATTGAATAACAATCATGTTGAGTACGAGGATTGGCCCGGAACCAAAAATGCCATTACATTAAGGGCCGACGGGGTACAACAAATTTATTTACGTGACCCAGAAGGGTACTGGATAGAAATTAATGATGCCTTGCATTAATAGAATGGCACGTATACTTGTTTCGTTTCAAATTAATATCTGAACCATGAAAGATACCATTAAAAACATATATCCCTTGGGCTTTCCTTGGCAAACACAGGATCCCTTTTTATTTTGTGTGTACCATCTGGACCATTACCCTAAAGGCAATGCGGAAATGGGCCCTGCGGTATCGCTTGAGGGCCGAAATTTAGGAAATGACTTTACCATTAAAGATGGGTGGAGGATGTATCATGGACAGACCATTCCTGGTTTTCCATATCATCCCCATAGAGGGTTTGAAACCATCACCATTGTCAACAAAGGGTATTGTGACCACTCTGACTCTTTAGGGGCGGCAGGACGCTTTGGAGAGGGAGATGTGCAGTGGATGACGGCCGGGAGAGGGGTGCAACACTCAGAAATGTTCCCTTTACTTAAAACAGAGGAAGAAAACCCTTTGGAACTTTTCCAGATCTGGCTGAACCTTCCCAAGGCCAATAAATTTGTAGATCCCCATTTTGCCATGTTGTGGCATGAGGACATACCCGTGGTTAAGGAAAATGGAACTTCAGTTAAAGTAATAGCAGGGACCTTTAAAGGTAATAACGCACCTAAGCCGGCACCAAATTCTTGGGCCGCAGATCCAGAAAATGAAGTAGCGGTTTGGAACATCCACTTAGATCCCAATACTGAGTTTGTATTGCCCAGGTCAGATAAGGAAGTACACAGAAGCCTTTACTTTTACGAAGGGGACCATTGTGATATCGGTAATGAAAAAATCACCCCAAATCACGGGATCGATCTGCAATCTGACCAAGAGGTAACCATAAAGAGTGGCACTAAAAAGGCCTCCTTTCTTATGCTGCAGGGCAGGCCCATAAATGAACCCGTTGCCAAATATGGCCCTTTTGTAATGAACACGGACCAAGAAATACAACAGGCCATGCAAGAATATCAATTGACTCAATTCGGGGGATGGCCGTGGCCCTATTCAGATAATGTTCACGATCGGGAAAAAGGAAGGTTTGCCCAATATCCAGATGGAACATTGGTTGAAAAATAAGCCACCGCAAATTATCTAAGTACATGATCGCAGAATTACGGCTTCTTTTGGATTCAGGACTGGTTGTCCTGATTTGGATGGTGCAACTCGTGGTATATCCGAGTTTTAAATACTTTGCCACAGCGGATCTGGTCAACTGGCACCAAAAATATACGGTTCGAATTACCTACATTGTTATGCCTCTCATGTTGGGGCAGCTTCTTGTAAGCGGTTTTCAGTTCTATGAAACTCAGTCCTTTTATTCAGTTGGCAGTTTTGTCATGGTGCTTGCCCTTTGGGCCACTACCTTTTCCATATTTGTACCACTTCACGCAAAAATAGGGTCCAACTCCTTTTCCCCAGAAGATTTGCAACGGCTGGAAAAAAGAAATTGGATTCGTACTGTTTTATGGAATTTAATTTGTGTTTGGAGTGTTTTGGAAATATTCTATTGCTAAACTAGACTCTTACAATCTTAGCGCCTATGGCCCTAAGGCGTTCATCTATATTCTCGTAACCCCTATCTATCTGTTCAATATTGTGGATGGTAGAGATCCCTTTTGCTGATAAGGCCGCTATCAACAAAGATACCCCAGCCCTAATATCTGGGGACACCATGGTAGTAGCCTTTAAGGTCGACTTAAAATCATGGCCAATTATGGTAGCCCTATGGGGATCGCAGAGGATAATTTTTGCACCCATATCAATAAGTTTATCAACGAAGAACAAACGGCTTTCGAACATTTTTTGGTGTATCAAAACCTCACCTTTGGCCTGTGTTGCCATTACCAAAATAATACTCAGTAAATCTGGCGTAAGCCCTGGCCAAGGAGCATCTGCTATGGTTAAAATGGAACCATCTATATAGTTCTGTATTTCATAACCGTCCTTGTGCGCGGGAATATAAATATCATCCCCTTTGCGTTCCAAGGTTATTCCCAGTTTTCTAAAAACAGTTGGGATCTGGCCCAAATTGTCCCAACTGACATTTTTGATGGTCAGTTCACTTCGTGTCATGGCAGCAAGTCCTATCCAACTCCCAATCTCAATCATATCGGGAAGCATGGTGTGCTCCGTTCCACCTAGTTTTTCAACTCCTTCTATTTTCAACATATTGGAGCCAACGCCCGTGATCTTCGCCCCCATCCTAATGAGCATCTTGCACAGTTGTTGTAAATAGGGCTCGCAAGCAGCATTATAAATAGTGGTTTCCCCTTCTGCAAGTACGGCAGCCATCAGAATGTTGGCCGTACCCGTAACGGAAGCCTCATCAAGAAGCATATAGGTGCCTTTCAATTTTTTAGCCTCTACTCCGTAAAACAATTCTTCCTTGTTGTACCTGAATTTTGCGCCCAATTTAATCAACCCCTCAAAATGGGTATCCAATCTACGACGACCAATTTTATCGCCCCCTGGTTTTGGGATATATCCTTTTCCGAAACGTGCCAATAAGGGTCCCACCAACATAATGGATCCCCTCAATCCCCTACCGTCCTTCTTGAACTGATCCGATTGGAGGTAATCCAAATTCACATCATCGGCCTTAAAGGTAAATGACCCCTTCCCTTTCTTCTGGATCTTAACACCCAAGTCCTCCAATAAGGAAATTAGCTTGTTGACATCTACAATGTCCGGAATATTATGTATTGTAACTCTTTCTGAAGTCAGTAGTACGGCACAAAGAATTTGTAAGGCCTCATTTTTTGCTCCCTGTGGTGTAATTTCACCGTGTAGTTGGTGACCACCTTCAATCCTAAATGTTCCCATTTACGTTGAAAATATTAGTATCGCTTTTTACCGCGGTTAGTATTGCTTCTTTGGTTCTTTTTTGGACTACTGCTCCTAGGGGTTTTTGCAACCCTGTTCTTAAGGAATTGTCCACTTTCGGTAAGGTTTTCGCCTTTTAGATCGATCTGTCCATCGCTCAATTCATATAAATGTTTGAAAATGGCACTATCGTCTACCACATCTTTGTTCCAATTAAGGTAACATTTTTTCATGTGATTGGCTATGGCGTATTCCAGACCATCCCTCATGTCTCCCTTTTCCCATTCCACGGCAACATCAACCATTCTCTTGATATTGTTCCCGTAAAAGCGATATTTTGGAAAATTCTGTGGATAGGCCAAAGGATCTGGCTTTTTCCGAAGGACCTCCTTACTGGTGATAGGATAAGGGGAGTCTACGTCCAATTTAAAATCGGACATAATAAACAACTGGTCCCATAACTTATGTTGAAAGTCGGGAACATCCCTCAAATGAGGCTGAATATTACCCATAACACTAATGATGGCCTTGGCAACTTTGTTGCGTTCCTCCCTGTCTTCAATGGATATGGCGTGATCCACCATTTTTTGGAAATGTCTTCCGTACTCGGGAATAATGAGCTGCGAGCGCTCAGTATTGTACTCTATGTTTTCTACTAGATTCAAATTAAAAGAATTTGCTTAAAAATTATAATAAGTGAAGTATGCCTTATATGGTCGGCAAATTAACAAAAATATGGTACAAATACTATTATTAAAGCGATATAACCCCTTTGACCTTTCCTACTTCCATATATTTCTCAATTACGGCATCCGCATTTTTAAGGTGCACGGTAATTGACAAACTAGTGTATTTTCCTTTTTTGGATTGCTTGGATTCTATAACGGCACCAGTATTATCGAAGATTTTATGGATTTGTGTAATGTGCTCCCCTTCTGTAGGAACAATAAATTTATAGAGGTAATTGGAGGGCCAAGAACTGGTTTCTTCCAATTGGATTTTTAGCTTTCTGTAAAATTCGTCAGATTTTTCAGTATCCATACTTTTCTTTTTGCAAATATAAAGTAACTGTTGCAATTTTTTACTCTAGTCGCTATTTCATTAACTTTGTAGCATAAAATATTTTTATTGGAGCCAAAAAAAATTGTTATCACAGGCGGGCCTAGCACCGGAAAAACATCCATCGTTGAAAAAATAGAGTTGATGGGGCTTCCATGTATCCATGAAATTTCTAGGAGCATTACCTTGGAAGCCAGGGAAAAAGGCATACAGCAGTTGTTCGTGACCGACCCCCTTTTGTTCAGTAAAAAAATTGCAGAAGGCAGAATCAATCAGTTTCATGAAGCTTCAAAAATACCAGCTGAGCATGTTTTTATGGATCGTGGCTTACCCGATGTTGTTGCCTATATGGACTGTTTTGGCCAAAAATATGATTATAGTTTTATTGAAGCCTGTGAGACCTATACTTATGATACCGTATTTCTCTTACCGCCTTGGAAGGAAATCTATTCCATGGATGAAGAGCGCTATGAAAATTTTGATGAAGCCCTTAGAATCCATGATTGCCTAGAAGCCAGTTATCAAAAATATGGTTATCGTACAGTTCATGTCCCCAAAGGCACGGTAGCGGAAAGATTATCCTTTATTCTTAATAAAGTAAAAAACTAAAAGTGGTTAAGGACCCTCAGGGAATTTTAGAAAAATATTGGGGCTTTTCCCAATTTAGGGGGTCACAGGAACAAATTATAGAGACTGTGATCCAAGGAAGGGATGTGCTTGCCTTACTTCCAACCGGTGGCGGAAAATCTTTGTGCTATCAAATCCCGGCCATGGCCAAGGAGGGTCTCTGTATTGTGGTATCCCCTTTAATTGCCTTGATCCAAAACCAAGTTGACGCACTAAAGGGCAAGGGCATCAAGGCCATAGCACTAACTGGTGGGATTTCCTTTGATGAAGTCATAGACCTGCTCGATAATTGTCTGTACGGAAACTATAAGTTCCTATACCTATCGCCGGAACGGTTGCAACAAGAACTGGTACAGGAGCGCATCCAACAGATGAACGTTAACCTGATCGCCATAGATGAGGCCCATTGTATCTCCCAATGGGGGAACGATTTTAGGCCTGCATACCTCAATTGTAATATTCTAAGGGAACTGTTACCGGAAACGCCAATAATTGCCCTTACGGCTACGGCCACCCCAAAAGTCGCCAATGATATTACTGAAAACCTTCAGCTATCATCGGCTGCCATTTATAAAGACTCCTTTTCCAGGGATAACATCTCCTTTCATGTGCAATGGAACGAGGACAAAAAATTCCAACTCAAAAAACTTTGTCTTGGACTACAAAAAAGTGCCATTGTCTATGTTAGAACAAGAAGGGCCGCCCATGAACTTTCGGACTTTCTGAATACCAATAAATGCGCTGCCACTTTTTTTCATGGGGGCATTCCAAAGAAAGAAAAAACGAAGCGTCTGCAGCAATGGCTGGAGAACAAAGTGAAGGTCATGGTAGCTACCAATGCCTTTGGCATGGGTATAGATAAGCCCGATGTTGAACTGGTGGTCCATTATCAGATTCCGGACAGTCTGGAGAATTATTTTCAGGAAGCCGGAAGAGCCGGAAGGGATGGTACGCCGGCCAAAGCGGTGATGGTGCTCAATAAGACCGATGAGAAACAGGTAAAACAGCAATTTTTAAGTGTGCTTCCGGATGTTGAATTTTTAAAACTGCTCTACAGAAAACTAAACAACTATTTCCAAATCCCCTATGGGGAAGGGATTGCTGAGACTTTTCAGTTTCATTTCAATAAATTTTGTGACACCTACAAGTTAAATACTGCCTTGGCCTATAATGGGTTGCGCATACTCGATCAAAATTCAGTGATATCATTATCGGAATCCTTTTCAAAAAGGCTAACCCTTCAATTTATAGGAACCAAGGCACAGGTCTTTTACTATTTGGACAACCATAAATCAATTGCCCCCTTGATCCAAACTATCTTAAGGACCTATGGTGGGATTTTTGAACATCCAACCAAAATAAATCCATTACTGATCTCCAAAAAAACAAACATCCCTGAGGAGAAAATCCATCAAACACTGGAACAATTGCATACCGATGGGATTGTAGACTACAAAGCCCAAAGCAGCGATCTGGAAATTATTTTCCTGGCCCCCAGGGAAGATGATAGGACAATCAATATATTTTCGAGAAAAGTAAAGGAGCAGCAACAGGTCAAAATCAACAATATTGAAAGTATTTTAGCTTATGTCAATAACAAAAAGGTCTGTAGGAGCACACAATTATTGCACTATTTTGGGGAAGAACGGAAGGCCTGTGGCACCTGTGATGTATGTCTCAGCAAAAATAACATAGATAAGGATATCCAGAAGTTGGTTGCAGGCGATATCTTAAAAATATTGCGCCTTGGTAATCAGACTTCAAAAAACCTACTATTGGCCCTTACGTATAGGGAAGAAACCATTTTGACCGTATTACAGGGACTGTTGGAAGATGGACATATTGCCATCACTTCAAAAAACGAATATAAAATAACATAATATGGAAGCATTACGAATCGTATTTATGGGTACCCCGGATTTTGCCGTTGCCATATTGGACAAGCTAGTCCAAAACTCCTATAATGTTGTGGGGGTAATTACAGCACCAGACAAACCAGCCGGACGGGGAAGGAAACTACAAGAATCTGCTGTAAAGCAATATGCCGTTTCACATCATCTGCCAGTACTTCAACCTACAAATTTAAAGGATGAGGGGTTTTTGGAGGAATTAAAAGCCTTGGATGCAAATCTGCAGATCATTGTTGCCTTTAGAATGCTGCCAAGGGCAGTTTGGGAAATGCCCAAATACGGTACCTTTAACCTGCATGCCTCCCTCCTGCCCCACTATAGGGGCGCAGCACCCATCAATTGGGCCATCATGAACGGGGAGAAAGAAACTGGGGTCAGTACCTTTTATATAGATGACAAGATTGATACCGGAGAAATTATACTTCAAGAAAAGACACCAATTGATCCGGAAGAAACCGCTGGGGAGCTCCATGACAAATTGATGCTCCTTGGTGCTGACCTTGTGATAAGGACAGTAGAATTGATTAAGGCGGGAGAAGTTAAGACAATGAAGCAACCACAGACAGAAGACTTAAAATTGGCATATAAAATACACAAGGAAACCTGCGAAATTAACTGGACCTTGCCCATATCCAATATTTATAACCATATAAGGGGCCTTAGTCCTTACCCGGCAGCTTGGACTACTTTGCATAATGGAGAAGAAGAGTTGTTTTTGAAGATCTATGCGGCCTCTAAAGAAGAAGAGGTGCACCATTTGGAGGCCGGGCAATTGATATTTGACAAAAAGACTCTAAAAGTGGCCGTTGCAGGAGGCTATATCCAGCTCTTGGAAATACAGTTACCAGCAAAGCGAAGAATGGCTGCACATGAAGTCTTAAATGGCCTAAATTTGTTGAAAAAAGCAAATGTACGCTAAAGCCTTGCTACCAAAGGGCTAGATGAAATGTAGAAAAAACCCTACTTTATCAACAAACGCTCGAAGTTATCAACAAAATGGGGTATTTCCCTTGATTTTACTTGCGTTAACCACAAATCCGTATAAATTTGTTAGAGTACAAAATTATTTTAACAACAATTAATATAATTCAATTATGAACAAAACAGAATTAATCGATGCAATGGCAGCAGACGCTGGTATTACAAAAGCAGCAGCAAAGAAAGCTTTAGAATCTTTTTTAGGTAATGTTGAAGGATCTCTTAAAAAAGGCGGAAGAGTTTCTTTAGTTGGTTTCGGATCTTGGTCTGTATCTAAAAGAGAAGCAAGAGAAGGTAGAAATCCACAAACTGGGAAAACTATCCAAATTGCAGCTAAAAACGTTGTGAAATTTAAGGCAGGTGCTGAATTGGCAGGTGCAGTAAACTAATTTATATTCCATAAATTTGAAAAAGGCGCTCCTAAAATGGAGTGCCTTTTTGTTTTTAATAAGATTTGTCTTATTTTTAATGAAAACCCATGTGGCATGGTCAGCATTAAACCAAAAAAGGGAAAGCTTTTAATTGCAGAACCAACACTTACCGGAGATGTTTCTTTTAACAGGTCCGTAGTTTTGATTGCTGAGCACAATCAAGAGGGCTCTGTTGGCTTTATTCTCAACAAGCCTCTAATGTACAGCATTAACGAATTGGTCACTGAAATTAGCGTACCCTTCCAGGTTTACAATGGTGGACCTGTGGAACAGGATAACTTATACTTCATACATAAAGTACCTAATTTAATTGCAGAAAGCATAGAGATATCACATGGCATCTATTGGGGAGGCAACTTCGAGAATATTGTAGATCTAATTAATAAAGGGCTCATAACGGAAAAAGATATCCGGTTTTTCTTGGGTTATTCCGGTTGGGACTCTTTACAGTTGGATCAAGAACTCACCTCAAAGTCATGGGTGGTCGTGAACAACGAATACAAGAGCGATATCATCCATAAATCAGCAAATGCATTTTGGAAGGAAAAAATGATCGAGTTGGGCGGAGATTATGTCCTATGGTCCAATTTTCCTGAAAACCCTAATCTTAACTAGCCCAGTCTAGCGGCAGCATTTAGTTTTCCCAATAAGTCTGCAGCAACTTTTGTTTCAAAAACCTTTTTGCGATACTTGGTAATTGGTTGGATCCCTACGATGGCATTTGTAATGAACAATTCATCAGCCTTTTGAAGTTCAAAAGGAGAAATAGAAGCCTCTTCCAAGGTGTAGGCTTCCAGCTTACCCACTATTTCTATCAGTTTCTTACGAATAATTCCATTGAGACATCCATCTTTTTTTGGAGGGGTCTTGATTGTGTTCTCCTTCACCAAAAACAAATTGCCGTTTAAAGCCTCCACCACTTGTTTTTGATTATTGAGCAACAAACAGTTCTGATACCCATTTTCCTTTGCATAGATACTTCCAACAACGTTTATGGCCTTATTGTTGGACTTTAACGTTGAAAGCATGTCAGGATTCACATAGAAATCCTTAAAGAGCTCTACGACATAGTCCTGCTTTTGAATCAAAAAGAATGGCGAGTCCAACTCCCCTACCTCTATTATATAGGAAATCTCATTTGTTTCTGGCAAGTAATACCCTCCATTGTTCCTAAAAACGGACAAACGTACCCGAGTAGGTGCGTTTTTCAGTCCATTGGAAACTACAGTATTCATCAGTTGTTCTTCCAAGAATTCCATGGTAAAATTCATTGGTATTTCCATGCGCATAATACGCATAGAAGCCATTAGGCGAAGATAGTGGTCTTCCCAAAAGAAAATTTTCCCGTTGACCACGCGTATGGTTTCAAAGAGACCATCCCCGTATTTAAGCCCCCTATTTTCTTGATTGAGAAAAAGCGTGTCTTTGGACAGGATATCACCATTAAAATTAACCATAAAAAAAGCCTTGAAAATTCAAGGCGCAAAGATATCGATTTATGGCCTAAAACCTTTAGGAAGAACCTAAAACTTGCTTTAAACTGGAAATTTGGTTTTCCCAAAGCATCTTAGTTTCATCCACCTCATCATCATCTGCAAAATCTGTAATGAACAAGGACACATCAGATGTAATTTCATCCACAATAATCCTCATTTCAAAATAAGAGTCGTCCTCAGCCTCTACCCAGGCAAAACGCACAAATTCATCACTCTTTCTCTTTAGTAATTTAGCTTCCTCTTCTGATCCGTCCCAAATGAAGGTAAAAAGTTCCCCTCTTGAGTTTACGTTGTCGGCGAACCACTCCGATAAGCCGGAAGGGGTAGAAATATATTGGTATAATAAGGGTTGAGATGATTGAATCACAAACTCAACTTCGAACTTCACTTTATCACTCATTCTATATAATGTTTTCATTGGACAATATATATATTTATACATGATAAAAAAATAATTGCCCAACATTATTTTTTACCATTTGAATTTTGATTGGGAAGAAATTTAACTCTATATTTGCACCCGCTTAAAATGCGCAATGGCGAGGTAGCTCAGTTGGTTAGAGCGTCGGATTCATAACCCGGAGGTCGCGGGATCGTGCCCCGCTCTCGCTACTACTTTATTTCAATGGTTACGGGGGCTTCCAAGCCCCCTTTGTTATTTCCAATATCTACAAAAGGGAAAAGTACCACTTGAATAATAACAAGTTATTATGGAAGGTTGAAGAATAAGACGTAGTACCTATATTATTACGTTTGTAATAATGGTAGCCTTTAATCTGATAGTTTTATATAGTAATCGTGATGAAATTGATTCAGTAGAGAATATAAATTCATATGCAATAGTTATTTTGATTTCCTTTATAGCTAGTTTTTTCTTGAATGCTGAAAGGTTTAATGATATCAACCTATCAGGCTGTAATGCATTATTGGGTTTTGTACCCGTTCTCAATATTGGATTGATCGGGTTACTGCTTATTGACGGTACGAAAGGAGATAATCACCTTTAACTTTTGATCCATTCAGTATTCTTTTTTGATCACATCATCTTTCAATTCTGGGTCTTTTCTACCCATCTCTTTATACTTATCACTGAATGGCAACATAACATTTTTGAGACCCTCTTGGGCTCGAACCAAGGAGGGTAACAAATTGAAATTTACAATATTTGTCAACTCGCCAACTTAATAGGTAATTGTTAAGAGTTCAATGAAGTCAACTAAAATTAATATTTATTTTAAATAATAATATAATAATTCTATAAAGCAATAGACTATAATAACCATTTGGTATTATTGAAATAGTTCTATTAAAAAGTTCTTCTGTTTTTTAGCATACGTAACCCTACTTAGCATTGTACATTGGTACGTATTTCATCACATCCACGCTTTAAATAGCTTGCACTGTAAAAAAGAAGCAATTATTAAATAGGTATTAGATTTTAACCCTGTTAATAACCAAAACCATATTGTGATGAAAATAAGATATTCTCTTTTAGTTTTTACAACTATTTCACTAGTACTAATTTCGAGTTGTACATTGGAGCTCATACAGGAGACTGATCCGGTTGTTATAGCCGATGACACCGATGGGCCTAGTAATGATCTTGCAGGCATATCTGAAGAAACCATCAATGAGATTCCAGTAGATTTAGGAGAAATAGGGATCTCTATAGATACACGTACTTTAGCTGTATTTGGATATAAACCAACAAAAGTAAACCTTGTAATCGAAGGAGCCCTAGGCGACTATTCACAAGAAGGAATTAATGTAGATGAGTATACAAATATAGCCAACTTTAAACTATTAAGAAAAGATCTTAGTGATGAGGACTTCGATGAATTCAGTAGTGGTGTGCCAATTATTATAACGGTACTTGATGATACCGGAGCCGTGATAGAAAACAAGGATGTTTCAAGATTCATTATCAATAGCACTGCAAGAACTATTAAAATAACAACGGAAAAGCCAAGAATACTTAGGCCTTTATCATTCAATGCGGCTGTACCATATTATGTACAAGTAGTCTCAGATACAGAGTTGAAATTTTTAAGTTTAACTCCAGAGGGCGGGGACCAATATTATTGTCCTGAGCCTGAAAATTATGAGACTAAATGTATTCCAGGTGGCACTTATGGAGGTGGCTCATATGGATCGGGAACTTTAGATTTGTACAATAGAAGTGTAACAGTAGGGAGAGCATTTGGATTTAGTGAGGCTCAATTCTATTTTGAAAAGACTTCTACACATGATCAAGACTCTAGCTATTATATTAAAAGTAAAATCACACAAGCATATCTATTTACATCAGAATTCAATGCTCCAGACGAAACATATCTTGAATGGACTGCAGATAACTCAATTTTTTTAAAAACCCAGTTTATTTTAGAACAAACGCAAAACGGCACAATTAAAATACGTCTCTTAGGTAGTGAACAATATTTAAGGGATAATGAAGGAGATAAAAGGCCAACTTTTAGTGCCACTTCATCAAATGATCTTGAATTTAATATTATCTCTGCTAATATTTCTTGGGAATTTACTGATTTGGGAACCAAGTATTCGCAGCCAATTCTTCCCCCTGTAGAAATGGATTTTGCTTTTGCCCAAACCATATTAAATTGTTCGGGAGCCACAGGAGATTATGAAGTGGGTGTAGAAACCGTAAGAGAGACAAGAACAGATATTTCTTTTGGAGAAAGTTTAAATCTTTTTTCAAGTGAAACCTCTAGTAAATCTGCTACCGTAAAAGCGGAAGCAAGTGGGAGTTTATTTGGAGCAGGGGTAACGGCTTCTGTTGAAGGTACTTTAAGTACAGAAAGAACTAGCACCTTTGGAACTACAAAAGAAAGGACTAAAGAAGAAGTTTTTATAAGTAAACAAACGGTTTCTATTGGCCGGAATATCACGGTTCCTCCGTATAATGCTGTGGAAGTTTTTGATGTAATACAAACATTAGAAAATATACAAATACCATTTGTTCAAAGGATCATTATTAGAGGTGTTGTTGATGAAATTAATTTGACAGGCCCAGAAATAGAAGCACAACTTATTGCAAATGGTTTTGGGGGTGTAATAACAGAAATCGGCACCGACTTTCTTGTTGTGAGTGTTAGAGGCACTATTAAAGTAGCCAATTATTTTGAATTCAATAATAGTCTTAATGATATCGTTGGAGGATGTAATTAAAAGAAGATCAGCATGCTAGTTTTTAAAAATTCATCTATATCGTAATAATCTAAACAATGAAAAATATACATATTCCTTTATACATACTTATAATTTCAACAACATTATTAATAAGTTGCACCTTAGAAGTTGTAGAAGAGCCTCGTCCTAATATTGGGGCAATCAATGATGAGTCAGCATCAAATACATCAATTAAAGATAGCATCTCTAGTGAAACTATAAACACTATTCCAGTAGATTTAGGGGAGATTGGTTTTACTATTGATGTACGTCAATTAGTTGTTTTTGGCTTTAAACCTACTAAAGTAAGTATCGAAATTTCAGGATCTTTAAGCAGCTTCTCACTAGAAAATATTGAGGTAGATGCGTTTACACATATGGCAACCTTTAAATTAGCGAGGAAAGACCTTAGTGATGAAATTATAGCAACTTTTGCTGAAGGTGTTCCTATAAAAGCAACAACGTTTGACGCTGATAATTCGATACTAGAAACAATTTCAGATACAAAATTTATCATTAGCGGCACCACTGGAATTCTAATTTTGACAACAAGTAAGCAGAGAACGTTAAATCCGTTGAAAATTAATCCTGACATACCTCATTATTTAGTTTTATCTGGAACTGAAAACCAATATTTTTTAGGTGCTAGCAAGGCTTCTTTTTGGGAAGACGGTTCAATAGCAAAAAAGCGAATCTATTTAAACAGTGAAGTATTTTCGGCTGATACAGAAATAGAACGAAGTCAAATTCAAAAATTCACTATTAATTCCCTCGGTAATGACACCTATACTATCAAAACCGAATTTGAGAATTCTTACTTAGAATATAACAACGGTGAGTTACTTTGGAATAAGGACAATCGTGATGATAATATTAATTTTGCCATAGAGGATAAGCACAAGTTCATATTCAAACAAACCGAGAATGGTTTAGTTAAAATACAGCCGTTAGGTAGTTCAGATTATTTAAATACCATTTACGACTCTTCTGATCAACAAAGCTATTTATCAGCTAGGACGGGCGAATCTCTAAGTATCACCGGAACCGAAATTCTAGAATTTCAAATATTAGCTGCAAGTATTACATGGGAGTTTAATGATTTGGGTGCCTCATATTCCGAAGCTATTATACCACCCACAAAAATGGATTTTGCATTTGCCCAAACTATTGTGAATTGCTCGGCAGCTACTGGAGAGTATTATGTTGGTATTGATAGTGAAGAAACAAGAGTTACGAGCATGTCATTTCAAGAAAGTGCTAATCTTTTCTCTAGTAAAACAGATAGTAAATCAGTTACAGCTGAAGTTGAAGCTAGTGGGAAAGTTTTTGGTGCAGGTGTTAGTGTATCGGCGTCAGGTACTTTAGCTTCAAGCCAAACAACAGCTATGGGTAAGGAAAAAACAGTTAGTGAGGGGATAGAGTACTCTGACACAGAAACCGTTTCGTCCAATCGAAAAATAACAGTGCCTCCTTATACTGCAGTTGAAGTAGTAGACGTAATTCAAAAATTAGATAATGTAAGAATACCATTTGTTCAGAGGTTTTTTGTTAGAGGCCAAACGGATGATGGCATTCCTTTAAGTGGAGAAGAAATTGAATCACAATTTCTTGCTAATCGTTTTCAAGGTGTTATAATTTTAGTAGGAGGTGATTATTTAGAGTATAGCATAAGAGGTGCTACTATGGTTTCTAACTATTTTGACTTCAGAAATACCGTAAGTGATATTGATGATGCATGTAATTAAAACTAATTATCTATATGAGATAATTAAATCAGGATTGTTTTATATTATATGCCTCCCAGTTAACAACGCTTCAGTCGATTGTAATAATAAAATTGCTACAATAAATTAAAATGTACTAAAAACCTAGAGGTAGCTATCTCTAGGTTTTTTTGCTTGATGTTTGTTCCTAACATTCTAAGTCGTTCTGAAATTAATTAAGGTTTGCGGCAACTTTATATCGCTTCATCTATCAAATTAGCCGGTCCCTCGTTAAATGGTTTTACACTAGCCCTGATAGCCTGCACCATGTTCCTGGGGCAGCCCTTTGCCAGCCACTTTATAGATTCCCATCATAAATAAACCTCAATGCGGAAATTTACATTATTTCTACTTCTGGCTCTAACCCAAATTATCAATTATTAATACTGATTTGGATTGTCGATATATACGATGTATTTTAGTTAAAATTTAGTATTAATACAGTAAACCATTTCGTAAACGATTTTACAAAATCAAGTACATAATAGGGGGGCAATTAGGAATATTTTCAAATTCATAACCCGGAGGTCGTGGGATCGTGCCCCGCTCTCGCTACAAGGTTTTATCCCTTAAGTATAGAAACGGATTGGTCAACACCTGTCCGTTTTTTTTATGCTATATTTTTGGAATAATTTATCTTTAGAATTTGAATAAGAACACATTTTAGAACACGATTTATCAAAAACCAGAAATTATTGCATCCCGAAAATCTATACGGCAAAGAATGACCTATCCAAAAGATGGTATGTGTATTTTTCATTTAGGGACCCAATTACCAAAAAATTGGTGCGAATTAAAAATATTTATGGAAAGGCAAATAATTCTAAAACTAAGGCGGACAGACTGACAATTTTGACCTCTTACCGATCAAATTTACTCAAACTTTTAAAAGAAGGTTACAGTCTTTTTGAGAAATTGGTCTTAAAGCAAGACAAAGAGGAAATCCTTGAAGATAATTCTCAAATCATAAACAATGCGGGAGTTGGTCCAAAGGTTTAAAAGTCTAAACCATTGCAATCTGAGGAGCGGGGAATGTTGCTACGGGAAGCATTTGATTTTGTTCTTAAAATCAAGTCAAACATAGAACCGTTCAAGATTACGGTCCTAAATCCAAAACATTCTTAAAATGGTTATCTGAAAACCATCCAAAAGTAAATACCATAGACAAGTTGACCAAAAAGATGGTTATGGACTTTCTAAACCATATTGTCATAAAATCCAGTGCAAGAAACAGGAACAGCTTCAGATTGGCCCTCGGAACGTTACTACAGACCTTAGAAGATAACGAACTTATAAAGTTCAATTTTATAAAGAACATAAAAGGTCTCAATTCAGGACCCAAGCGAAATAAAACTTTTACCAAGGAAGTTGAGAATGACATATTTGACTATTTGGAAAAAGAGGACCCTATACTCCTACTATTCATTAAATTCGTGTCCTACAATTTTCTAAGGCCGATAGAGGGCTCTAGGCTCACGGTGCGTGATCTTAACCTTAAAAACAACACAATAACCTTCCAAGCAAAAAATAGTAGTTCCAAAAAGAAGATTATACCTAAAATTTTACTTGACGAGCTTCCAAAACTGTCCGAAATGGACCCTGGTCATCTATTGTTTACACCGAGCAAAATTGGAGGTGTTTGGAGTACTACCGAAACCAATAGACGAAATTATTTCTCAAAACCTTTCAGGGAAAAAGTAAAAAAGCACTTTTATCTTAATGAAGATTATGGCCTTTATAGCTTTAGACATACCTACATTACCTAACTCTATCGTATGCTAATTAAGGGTTCATCACCTTTTGAAGCTAAAAGTAGACTCATGCTTATTACCGGCCACAGGTCTATGTTGGTACTGGAAAAGTATATACGGGATATTGATGCTGAATTGGCGAAAGATTATTCGGACCTCTTAAAATAACGATAAATGGGCTTGGAAAAAACACTTAAAGATCTAATTGTAAAACTCAATAGGCCTCTGCTCTTCTTTGTTCCCTTAAATTTAATTCCCAAGTATGAAATGGAAGCATTAGTTTCCATCGAAACAGACGCGTTCTTTGATAAAATTGTTCTTTACGGTAATGACGGCCTGTTCAATGAAATAATTTCTGGTTCAGAATTAATCCAATTGTTAGAGAAGCCAGCTTTATTTTAATACAACATTCTGCGCTTAATTGAAGAAGAAGCTACTGTGAATTCTTCACAATTTGCGGCGTTATTGGAAAAATATATTATACATCTCCGCTTTTTTGTTTTCATTTCTAAATGGATGGCTGTCCATGTAAGCCATCATTGTGAAGTTGATAAGAATATGAACAGTTATTTTGAGTTTCAAAAAGATGCCTACCAAAATCATAAAAAGGAAGTAGAAAATAAATTTAGCTTAAAAAATAATATCAGATTTAACCTCTAGTCAAATCCTGACCTATTTTAAAAAAGATAGTCCAACCACCATCTCTGAAGTGAGTAATAACGAAATCAAAACACCAGTGAACGGCAAATTGGATGGCACCAAGATTCAAAAAAAAGTAAAGCCCATTAAGCAAGCCCTGATTACAGATGAAGAGATTAGGGAATTACTTTTAGAGACGGTTTTTAATCAGATCATTAAAATGAACTGGCTAAGAGAAAATATTATATAAATATATACGTAAAACAAACTTTTAAATTACGCATAATGGATAAAAAACTATATTCTTGAAAGTATTGTTACGAAAAATTCAAACCTAAACGTAGGTTTGTTCAAAAATTCTGTAGCAATAGTTGCAGGTCCAAAGCACATCACCAAAAGACTAAAATCCCCCCTTTAAAGCCAACAAATGCGATTTCCACTGCTTCAAATAAAATCGAAAGCATGAGTGCGCCTGGAATAGGTAATGCCACTGCGGGTGCACTTACCGCAAATGCATTAAAGTCAATTTTCACAAATCAAAATGAAAAGCCGGCTACCAAAGGAGACATTATTGCCTTAGGCAATAAAATCAATCGATATCAAAAAGTCCTCAATCTGCCATTTGGACCAGATGGTTCCCAACCACACTTTGATATGGAAACAAAAAAAATAGTGTATTTCAAAAATCATATGATTACTCCTTAGATTATTAATTCAGTAAAAATCATAGATTATTTAAGATTGTTCCATGTAGTTTTGCCAAGTAACTAGAATATATTTCTCCTTTCCATTTATTTTAGTGTTTAAGAATCCGTATTCGTATACAAAAAGATATATGTCACCTTTCTGGTTCTTCCAATAGTGAGTGAAAAATTTAGGATCAAATCCTTCAGCTATAAGTTCTGATTTTCGAATAGTCGTAAAGCCCGATTTATTATATCTCTTTAATACTTTCCTGTTAATTTTCAATTTCCTGTCCACCTTCAGAAAGAACCCCTCCTTTTTATGGCGATTTTCATATTGGTTTATAGATCTACATTTTGTGGAACAGAACATCTTATCGGACCTTCCTTTTACCAATGTGCCGCAGACCGGACATGTTTTATCATTAATCATTTGTAAGCATATATTAAGTGTTTAATATACTTATTAAAACTCAAAATCTGGTTAACTTGTTACATGAATGAATTAAAATCCATAACGTTGTACCATCTGATGATCAACGATCAAAAGATGATAGGTATTAAATTTTCTCCCGATAAGCTAATACAAGGGTTGATCAAAGGCCTTCCCAACCCCAAATGGAGCCAACATTATAATATGGCTTATATCTCCAACACAAAGGGCAATCTTGGAATCATATTCAATACCTTCAAGGGTATGGTTTGGATCAATTATAATAGATTCTTAACCAACAAACCTGTGAACACCAATAACGATGCCGTTGATGTGGAATGGTTCAGAAAAAGGGAACCTATTCCAGAATACAGGCTTTGTCCTGAAGAATATCTCTTAAAACTCGAATTAAAAAGGTATGCCAACAATACCGTCCGCATATATGTTTCCTTTTTTGAAATGTTCATCAATCATTACAAGGACAAGGAGTTGAACGCCATCAACGAAAGCGATATAAGGGCCTTTCTCCAAAAACTGATCCATAAGAACGTATCCAATTCCTATCTTAACCAGGCCATTAATGCCATTAAATTTTACTATGAGGTAGTTTTGGGTATGCCCAACCGATTTTATGAAATTGAACGACCACGAAAAGAGTTTAAGCTTCCCACTGTGATTTCTAAGGAGGAAGTACTTTCTATTATTCAAAATGCGAATAACATAAAGCATAAATGTATCATAGAATTGTTATATGGCTCAGGTTTAAGGCGAAGTGAACTGCTAAATCTTAAAATAGAGGATGTGGACAGCAAGAGAATGCTATTAAGAGTGGAGGGTGGCAAAGGGAACAAGGACAGGCATACACTATTATCAAATACAGCATTGGAAGACCTTCGCATCTATTTTAAAGAATGGAAGCCTAATAAATATTTGTTTGAAGGACGAAGGGCAGACAAATATAGTGCTGAAAGTGTATTAAAAATAGTAAAGGGGGCTGCGGCTAAGGCACGAATAAAACAAACTGTTACCCCACATGTGTTACGTCATAGTTTTGCTACCCATCTCTTGGAATCAGGAGTGGATCTAAGGCAGATCCAGGTGCTTCTAGGTCATGGTTCAAGTAAAACTACAGAAATATATACCCATGTGGCAACCAATACTTTCAAAAACATTAAAAATCCCTTAGATTAGTACTTCTAAAGTATATATATAGTTACTAGTGACTATATCCATACGTTAACAAATATTTCGAAATCGAATAGTATTAACGGAAGTCCTATTGAACTAATTATTTGTCTAAAATTCTAGGAAAATATTAAATTGAAATAACCTGTAAACAGAAATCGCCATGTAAAACAATATTCTTAATTTATACCTATCTAAAAAATAAATATTATGAAAAAACTACTTTTGATTTCTCTTCTATCAATTT
>JBLGAT010000001.1:0-136670 GCA_047612485.1 Psychroserpens sp. | reverse complement strand
CATGCCCAAAAATTTGGAGGGATACTATCAAGAGATCGGTCGTGCCGGTAGGGACGGCACCAAGGCCAAAGCACTTTTATTCCACAGCTATGCGGATGTGCTGCAATTGCGACGGTTTATAGATGGCACAACCAATGAGCAACTACAGATTGCCAAATTGGAACGCATGAAACAATTCTCTGAGGCCACAAGTTGTAGACGGAAAATTTTATTGAGTTATTTTGGAGAACTCTTGGCAGAGAATTGCGGAAACTGTGATGTGTGTAAAAATCCTCCAGAATTTTTTAATGGTGCCGTCATAGCCCAAAAAGCCCTGTCTGTTATCACCAGATTGAGGGAAGCGGAATCCATGGGGGTCATTATCGATGTGCTCAGAGGAGCAAAGAATGCCACTACATTGGAAAAACACTATGATCAACTTCCCTCCTACGGTATAGGAACTGATATCTCTTGGAAAGACTGGCAGCACTATATCATTCAATTGATAGATCAAGGCTATTGTGAAATTGCTTTTCACAAACACAATGCCCTGCGGCTCACCCAATTTTCCAAGGAAGTCCTTTTTAATGGGCAGGAAGTACAAATGACCAAACCTATAGATAGGACGTTGAAACAGGAAGAACAGAAAGAAAAGACGAAAAAGTCCAAGAAAACCGATACGTTGTTTGAAAGGTTGCGATTGCTGCGTTTAAAAATATCTCAGGAAGAAAATATTCCTGCCTACTTGATTTTTAGTGATGCCACTTTGAAGGAAATAGAGACAGAACGTCCTATGGGCGAAGCTGATTTTAAGCAGATAAGTGGGGTGGGAAAACGAAAAATGGAGGTTTATGGAGAGGAGTTCATTGCGGAAATCAATGCTTTTATGGCGGAGAAAAAGAAGAAACCCAAGAAATCAGATACCGCTAAGGTAACTTATGAAATGTACAAGAAGGGCATGTCCATAGAGGCTATTGCCACAGCCCGCGACATAAAGGGACCCACTGTTTTTTCTCATTTGTCCAAATTATACAGTGAGGGCAAGGATATAGATATGTATCAATATGTCACTAAAGAGGAGGTGAATTCAGTAAAAAAGGCAAAGCTGGAATTGGATTCCCCAGAAGGCCTAAAACCTTATTTTGAACATTTTAAGGAGGAATTGGCCTATTCCAAAATACGTTTGGCCCTGACTATTCTAGAAAGGGAAAACAGATAATTATATCTTAATAAGCAAGGTAAAAACACAACGCTCTTATTCTTGGGTTGACATATGTCATTTCATTTTTATAGAGAGTATTCTAACTTAGAGTTTCACAACGGTTTTAAAACTAAAAAATCTAGAAATGAATTAGAATACCACGTTCAAAATGCCCATTGTTCTGATGATTCCGCTTTTAGGAATGCTCTTATTTATATTCTTTTATTTTAAGTCTGCCTTTAATTATCCCGGGGGATCTCACTTTTCCCAAGCCGAGGATGGGTATAGTTTTCTGAACAATTATTTATGTGATTTGTTGGATACCACCTCACTGAACGGTGCTCCAAACCCTTCCAAGAGCCTAGCTCGTTTTGCTCTTTTTTCACTTTGCTCTTGCTTGTCCGTATTATGGTACTATTTGCCTAAATTATTTAAAAATAAAGGGGTGCACCTTTCGATTATTAGGTTGGCTGGTATTTCTGCAATGATGATTACCTTATTTTTATCGTCTACCTCCCACGATTTGGTTATTTATGTTGCCGGACTCATTGGTTTATTGGCCATGGTCATCACCATTGTGGCCCTTTTTAGGGATGGTTATCAAGAACTTTTTGCTCTGGGTATTTTTTGTTTGGCCATTTTTCTCCTAAATTTTTATATTTATGAATCCGGACTACTTATAAAAGTTCTACCAGTGATACAAAAAATCACCTTCATTAGTTTTCTTGGCTGGTTTGCCCTTTTGGACATTTCCCTATTAAGAAAAATGAGGACTCCAAAGAAAGTACTATAATTAAATATCATCCTGCATTACCACCTTATTAGGACATAAAAGAAGTGAAGGGATAAAATGATAAATTAATTGGCTATTGTTTCTTTAATGGCCTTAACAAGCCTTCCTGGGCAACAGAAGCAATAAGTCTGCCATCCCTTGTGAAAATATTGCCTCTAGAGAAGCCACGGGCATTGTTGGTGTTTGGAGATTCTATCGAAAAAAGCATCCAATCATTAAAATCAAATTCCCTGAAGAACCACATAGAATGGTCCAAACTTGCCATTTGCAAATTGCCGTAATGCGCTTTACTGGCATTGGGTAATATGGCAGTCAACAAAATATTGTAATCTGAGATATAGGTAAGTATCTGTTGCTTTATTGGCAATTTCAAACCATTTACATTCCCTTTTAATTTAAACCAGACATCATTGAACGGTGGCAAATCTTTTCTATCCATGGGATTCTCCACGACTGTAGGTTTAAAATCTATTGGCCGCTCAATCTCTAGAAATTCCCTTCTGTTTTTGGGCATAAATTTTCCATATTGTTTCAAAAGGTCTTCCCAACTCAACAGCTCTTCTGGGGGTTTTATATTGGTTTTCATTGGGATTTGATGTTCGTACCCATTTTCTATCTTATGAAAAGAAGCTGACAGGATAAAAATGATCTGTTCCTTTTGAAGAGCGGTTACCCTTCTCGTGGAGAAACTGCCGCCATCCCTTATAATATTGACCTCATATCTTATGGGCAATTCCAAATTCCCGGCTTCCAAAAAATAGGAATGAAGGGAATGTAAAATACGGTTATTGGTAATTGTTCTGTATGCCGCATTCAAGGCCTGTGCCAATACCTGTCCCCCAAAAACATTAGGGCTGCCTATGGTCTTACTATCGCCCTCAAATTGATGGAGACCTACTTCTGTAAGTTCTAATATATTTAGCAATTCCTTAGCTGAATTCATACAATGCTATCTTAAATGGGCCTAAATATAGAAAGATTTAAATTTCGATGGTTCTAATGGTGGATGAATTGCCAATAACTCATTAAAATAAGAATCTTTTAGTAAAGGGAATTTGTGAAAATGTTTATCAGACTTTGATGGGTGTATAGTATTTTTTGCGCAACCAAAAAGCTACACGTACCAATAGTATCAACGCGGGGACTTCTACCAAAGGTCCAATGACCCCGGCAAAAGCCTGACCGGAATTAATTCCGAACACCCCAATAGCCACCGCAATAGCCAATTCAAAATTATTTCCTGCGGCTGTAAACGAAATCGCGGCATTTTTATCATAACTGGCCCCCATTGCCTTACTAAAGAAAAACCCGATGAGGAACATGATCACAAAATAGATCAGTAAGGGAATGGCAATAACAACAACATCCATTGGAATCTCAACGATAAGCTGACCTTTTAAAGAGAACATGACCACAATGGTGAATAAAAGGGCTATGAGGGTCATAGGTGATATGGCAGGGATAAAGCGGGTTGTATACCACTCCTCTCCTTTTAACCTGACCAGAACCAATCTACTAACTATTCCTGCTAAAAAGGGTATTCCGAGATAAATGGCCACACTTCGGGCAATCGTACTGATGGATATGTCCACTATGGCACCCTCAAAACCAAAAAATGGGGGCAATACGGTGATAAATAGCCATGCGTAAAAACTATAGGCAAATACTTGAAAAATGCTGTTCAACGCCACCAGTCCGGCTCCATATTCACTACTGCCTTCAGCAAGATCGTTCCAAACCAATACCATGGCGATACACCTGGCAAGCCCAATTAAAATAAGGCCCACCATATATTCCGGATAATCCTGCAAAAAAGTAATGGCCAATACGAACATTAAAACAGGACCTATGATCCAATTTAAAATAAGGGAGATGGACAGAATCTTAACATTTCTGAACACTTTGGGAAGCAGGGCATAATTTACCTTGGCCAAGGGAGGATACATCATTAGAATGAGTCCTATGGCTATAGGGATGTTGGTGGAACCATTTCCCAATGAATCGATCAAGTTTGGAACTGAAGGAGCCAAGTAACCTAAAGAAACTCCTAAGCCCATTGCCAGAAATATCCAAAGGGTAAGGTAACTGTCCAAGAAGCCAAGTTTTTTTTTTGTTTGGGTCATGTTCAAGCTTTAATTTGTGAAAACACATAAGTCAATTCGGTGGCTATCTGCAGGCTCCGTTCCCTATATTTTGCTATTTGCAAGGGTGTGCCATCAAACGCTTTTGGATCTTCATAGGTTATAGGGATTCTTTTTTCAGCTCCTAAAATTAAAGGACATCCTGCATCTGCTTGGGAACAGGTCATTACCGCAACAAAGTTCGACTTTGGATTAAACTCTGCATTAAAGGTCTTGGAGAACCCAATGATAGGGTGTTCGTTTTGCGCATATTTGATAGCGTAAATTGGGTTTGGTTCCTTTGACAGTGAAGTAACCTTAAATCCATGATCTTTTAGCGTCGCCGCTGACATTGGGAACAAGGCCGTTGCCTCCGTTCCCCCGGAATAACAAAAGACTTGCCCAACACCGTAATAAAATGCCCCTGTTTGCGCCCATACTTGGGCTAAATGACTTCGTCTGGAGTTATGGGTGCAAATAAAATTCAGATTGATTTGTTCCCTTTTCTCTACCTTCTTTTGAATGTAATCTATCAAAGGCCATAGAACTTCTAATCGCTCCTTAGTTATTGTTTCAAATGCTAAGGATTGAATGGTATCATGTAGTTCTGGGAAAATATTTTCACTATTCATTTGATGTTTGATTAACAACAGCCTTGATCGGCTTGGGATTTTTGGGTAAAAAAGTTGGTAAAGAGAAGGGACATTTCCCCCCAGACCTTTTTATCTATGCAATAGCAAATACTGGTGCCTTCGATATTGCCTTTAATCAGACCCAAGTTTTTCAGTTCCTTTAAGTGCTGGGAAATCGTTGGCTGTGCCAAGCCAATTTCAGAAACGAGATCTCCGCAGATACAGGTATCCGCCTTAAAAAGGTGTTGTAATATGGCTACTCTCGCGGGGTGACCAAAGGCTTTTGCCAAGGTGGCTATCTTATTTTGTTGCTCGGTGAATATTTCCGACTTGGTAAGTCCCATTTATTTCTATTTGTTCATTGCAATATTACGATTAAATAGATGTCTAAAAGCAACATGCCACATTAACTTATCGTAAAATAATGGATTGTTTTGTTTAGAATTTTATTCGTTGAATCCGCATTGCATTCAATATAGCCAACAAGGCCACACCTACATCGGCAATTACGGCCTGCCACATCGTTGCCATGCCCATGGCACCTAAAATCAAGACCAAAATCTTTATCCCCAAAGCCAAAGTTATATTTTGCCAAATAATTTTTTTGGTGGCATTGCCAATCCTGATGGCTATTGCCACTTTTGACGGTTGGTCTGTCTGAATGACAATATCAGCGGATTCCACTGCCGCATCGCTACCTAAGCCTCCCATGGCTATGCCTACATCGGCTAAGGCAATAACCGGGGCGTCATTGATGCCATCGCCAATGAATGCAACAATTCTCCCCTCCTTTTTTAAGTTCTCAACCTGTATTATCTTATCTTCAGGCAACAAATTTCCTATGGCCTTTTGTATTCCCAAATCTTGGGCAATTCTATCCACTACTGCTTGATTGTCCCCAGAGAGGATAATGATATCCTTTATTTTTAGGTTATTTAAAGCGCTTATGGCTTGCTTGGCATCTTCTTTTAGTGCATCTGCAACCGCGATGTACCCAGCATACGTGCCGTTTATTGCAATTAAAATTTGGGTCTGCCCTTGGTTATATAATTCGGTATCATAGGCAATATTGTGTTTGTCCAATAATTTGGTATTTCCGGCTAGAACATTGTACTCCCCGACTTTTCCGACCAGGCCATGGCCTGATATTTCTTCTATATTGGTCGCTTTTAAAGTCGATTTTTTGATATTGGCATAGGATACAATTGCCTTGGCTATGGGATGGGTAGAGTTCGCCTCCAGAATGGCCGTCAATTCCAGTAGTAATACCTTGTCCACACCTATGGCTCGTACCTCCTGAACTTCAAATATTCCTTTGGTCAATGTTCCTGTTTTGTCCATGACAATGGTATCCACATTGGTCATCAAATCTAGAAAATTGGAGCCTTTAAAAAGTATCCCATTCCTTGACCCTGCTCCAATTCCCCCAAAATATCCCAATGGGATGGAAATGACTAAAGCACATGGACAAGAAATTACTAAAAAAATAAGGGCCCGCTGAAACCACGTTTGGAAGATGTAATCGGAACCCAAGAAAAAGAAAGGTAGTACGACTAGCGCTATTGCCAACCAAAAAACAATGGGAGTATAAATTTTGGCCAGTCTACTGATCAATAGTTGGGTTTTTGCCTTTCTGCCAGCCGCCTCTTGGACCATCTTGAAAATCTTTGCCAATTTGGTGTCATCAAATTTACTGCTCACCCTTATTTCTATAGGTTTTCCGAGGTTGACAGAACCGGCATAAACCATTTCCCCTTTTTGTTTGTAATCCGGAATAGATTCTCCGGTGAGCGCAGCAGTATTAACATCGGCTTCCTGTGTTTGCAATTCTCCATCGAGGGGTACTTTTTGCCCAGGTTTCACCAAAATGGTTTGACCTATTTGCACCTCTTTTGGATGCATTATACGCATTGTCCCATTTTCCAGTATAGTGGCTTTGTCTTCTTGTATTTTCAGAAGGGCCTCTATTGACTTTTTTGCCTTTTTTACCGCTATATCTTGGAACAATTCCCCTACAACATAAAATAACATTACGGCCACCCCTTCTGCAAAGGAACCTATTAGAAATGCGCCTAAGGTTGCGACGGACATTAACACAAATTCATTGTAAATATTACCCTTGGCAATTAATTTGGCGGACTTGGATAATACCGGGGCTCCTATGATGAGATAGGTGATTCCAAACCAAATAAGGGAAATTATAGGCGAAAAGAAGGTGGGGTCAAAAAAATCAAAGGTAATCCCGAGAAGTAATAGTACAAGGCATATCGCTGGAATGCTATAAGTCTTATTCAAGCTATTCCAGTACGGCTTTTGTTCTTTCCTTGGTTCCGGATTACTTGTACACTGTTCACATGATTCACTCATAGCCTATTCTTTTTGTAAAAATAGCCCTAATCCAAGTGCAACGGAATTGCATTTATGAAGTACATTCAGGACAGATTCCCTTGACAACCAGATTAATTTCCTTCGAAATAAAGTTGTTGGGTAGATCCAAGGTAGGTATTTTGTGTTTTGGCAAGCAAAAGGTCTCAAGGCACTGGTTGCAATGAAAGTGTACGTGCAGATCGTTATCTATTTCACAATTGCAACCATCTGCACAGAGGGCATATTTGGCAACCCCGGTGCCATCATCTATTTTATGGGCAATACCTTTTTCAACAAAGGTTAGCAAGGTCCGGTATAGCGTGGTCCTATCTGATTTATCAAATTTACTTTCAATATCGCTAAGACTCGAAGCCACATTTTTTTCGGAAAGAAATCTCAGGATCAATAATCGCATAGCCGTGGTCCTAACGTTATTGCGCTCTAATTTTTGTTCCAAACCTTCCATCCGATAAAATTACAGAAATGTTCTCTAAATAAGAATAAAGGACTCAAAATTCCCCTTAAAAAGGTATAATGGGCGTATCTTTATCTCTCACATAATTTTTTTGTTTTGCACCCAAAGAGTATCCATAATTCGCCTTACGATTTTGAGGCCTTAAGTAAGGCTTATCCGGCCCTGTCCCCTTTTGTCCATAAAAATAAATACGGGAATTTGACCATTGATTTTTCTGCTAATGACGGTGTGATTGCTTTAAACAGTGCTTTATTGAAATTATATTATGGGGTAGGTAATTGGGAGATTCCCTCAAATTACCTGTGTCCCCCTATTCCTGGTAGGGCGGATTACATCCATCATATATCAGATTTATTGGGGAAAAGTGATATTTCTGAAAACATTATGGGCTTGGATGTTGGTGTGGGAGCCAATTGTATCTATCCTATTCTTGGAACCCAGATATACGGATGGAATATGGTGGGAGCGGATATTGATATACCTGCTGTCGAAGCTGCCAAAAAAAATGTCTCATCTACCCCCCATTTGGCACAAAAGATCGAGATCCGTCATCAAACCAGTAATGCCTATATTTTTAAGGGAATCATTAAAGAAGGGGAATACTTTCACTTTACCATATGCAATCCGCCTTTTCATACCTCAAGGGAAGAAGCTGAAAAGGGTACCTTAAGAAAATTGAACAATCTAGATGGTTCCAAACATCTTTCCCTCAATTTTGGCGGACAGGCCAATGAACTGTGGTGCAATGGGGGCGAATCCCTTTTTATAAAAAGAATGATTAAAGAAAGTGTAGGTTTTAAGGAACAGGTGGGATGGTTCACAACCCTTGTCTCCAAGATGGAAAATCTTCCCAAAATCTACAAACAGTTACATAAACTAGGCGCACAGTATACCACCGTGCAAATGCAACAAGGAAATAAACAAAGCCGATTTGTAGCCTGGAATTTTAGGGCCTAACAGGTACATGTAATTAGTTGTTGAACTAAAACGATTTATTCTTCTGGTGGCCTGCCGTGAATTTCTTCAAAAACCATATCAAAATTATCCCTTAGGTATGCCCTTAATTTTTTGCGATAATCATCATTTAGCCATTCTACAAAATTAAAGGTGCTACGGCTTATACATTTGGTATACCTCTGAATTCTGTAGTCTATATCATCTCCCAACATTTTTGCCAAAGCATAAGAGTCGTAAACATCTTCACTATTCTCGACACAGATTTTGGCGTGATGTTCAATAGAACGTTCCAAAACAACCTTTGAGGACTCCCCTTTATTAATTGAATCGATATAGGTTTGCTTTATATCAAAATAAACATCTTTTGATTTAGCGAATTCTTCACGAAGCTCCTCTGGCATTTCATACCTGAAATTACCTTCAAGATCTTCATCGTTCAGAAGGTTGTCCAAGTAATAGTTGGGCGAGTTGAATATTTTTTGCCAGTCCAAATCTGCCCCCCAAGGACCAAAACGATGAAAATTATTTCCCAGATCAATGACCGTAAAGGTTGGCTTGTTCCTCAAAATACGGGATCCACGACCTATCATTTGGTAATAGAGCGCAAGGGATTTTGTCGCTCGGTTTAGAATGATGGTATCTACGGTAGGTTCATCGAATCCCGTGGTCAAAATGCTGACCGATGTCAATATGGCATCAGGAGTTTCTTTGAACCACTTCAGAATTTGTTTTCGCTCTTTTTTGGTGGCGGTATTGTCCAAATGCATAATGGGATACCCTGCCCTTCTAAAAATGTCGTACACAAATAAAGAGGTATTGATACCATTATTGAAAATTAATGTTTTCTTCCCTTTAGAGCGTTCTTCATAGGCCTGCATCAATTTCCCTAACATGTCCGTTCCTGTATACAGATCGTCCGATGATTTCACGGTATAATCGCCATTGGAACCAATTTCCAAAGAAGTTAATCCCACATTATAGGAAAACGTTTCGGCCCTTGCCAAAAACTCGTTCTCTATAAGTGCCTCTATGGTTTCCCCAACAATCAATTCATTGTAATTGTCGTTCATGGGTAGTTTTGTGTTGGAGCTCAAAGGAGTAGCGGTCACGCCCAAAATAAAGGAATTCTCAAAAAATTTGAACAATTTTGTGAAGGAGTTGTAGTGGGCCTCATCAATGATTACCAAACCAATGTTAGAGATATCGAGCTTATCATCATTCAATCTATTGTTCAGCGTTTCCACCATTGCCACAAAACAACTGTAATCAGCCTGATCATCCAGATTGGCCTTACTGTCTACCACTTTGTTTGACACTCCAAATTCGGTCAACATATTGGATGTTTGTTTGCACAATTCCACCCTGTGGGTCAATACTGCCACTTTTTTGTTGTGATGTTTGAGATATTGGCGCACCATTTCAGAAAATATTACAGTTTTACCTCCACCGGTGGGTAATTGGTACAACAAATGGTAATCATCTGGTGCCTCCTCAAAACATTTGAATATTTTATCTATAGCACCTTTCTGGTAGCTATAAAGATCTTTCCCTGATTTTCTATCTTCTATTTCGGAGGTTTTTACTGTAGACATGTATACGCTTATGATCCCGCAAAAGTACGGCCTTTATGGGGTTTAAGTCAAATGTTAAGTCCTAAATTAAATTAAAGTTTATCGAAAAGGCATTTGGACCTTTAATTTTATGTAATTAACACGCATGTTTCCGGGTATCAAGCCCTTGAAACCATCATCCATTTAATTGATTCCGTAAACTTGGCCCGATGTTCTTATAGTGCTAAACCAACGCTTTCGCAATTGCCAAAATATTGCTTCCGGAAATATCGGCTTCTTCTGCCAAGGGATATGGAAATTTACCTGGCCTGGATACAAAGCACGTCATAAGTCCAGCTCTTTGTGCACCAGCAATGTCCCATCCATGGGCAGCGATGAGCATGGAATAAATAGGAGAAGCCTTCATTTCCTTTACTACATGGGTATAAGTAGCTGGGTGCGGTTTGTAATATCTAAGACTCTCCACGCTGAATATTTCATCAAAAAAGTGGTCTATTTCTGCGTATAGTAGTTGGGCTTTCACGACCTCCAATGTGCCATTTGTCAAAGCGACCATTTTGATCCCATTATTTTTTAAGAGTGTGAGACCTTGCACAACATCTGGGTGTGGGGGTAATTTTTTAATCAAGCCAAGAACATCCTTTATTTTACTATCGGAAATTTGTTTGTCAAATTTTTCGGCCGTCATTTTGAGGGTCGCAGCACCTATTTTTCCAAATTCTTGGTATTTGCCGCTTACGGATTCCACCAAAGAGTAATGCAGTAGTGAAGAAAACCAGATATCAAAAGCGAGTTCATTGGCCAAAGCATGGTTAATGGCCACTTTCATAGGTTTTAAATCCAAAAGAGTTTCATTTACATCGAAGATGAGCAGCCTTGGTTTAAAGCGCATGGGCATTTTTTTTGGATTTCAAAATATTGTATGAAAGTATAAATAAACCAAGGATCACAATGCCCCATAAAGTTATTTATGGGAAATTTAACGTATACAAAAAATTGCTAGGTTATTTATTTGAAAATAAAAACGTAGTAAATGACCATTTTAGTTCAGTACTTGGAAGGCCGTCTCCAAGTACTTTCTAAAATATATAAAATTGATATTGGAGACTAGATCTTCTTAACACGAACGGCATTCATTCCTTTAAGCCCCTTTTCCAATTCAAAGGTCACTTTGTCGTTCTCAAAAACTTCGTCAATCAGGCCACTGACATGGACAAAATATTTTTCTTGAGACATACTGTCTATAATGAATCCAAAGCCTTTTGATGTATCAAAATAGGATACCTTACCAGTTTTGTCCACTACTTCCTCTTCTTCGTAATCTTCTTTCCTTGGAATCCCAATGACGATACTATCCGCATCGACCTTTACCTTTTTGGAAGGATCTGGCGGGGTATCTGTAAGATGTCCGTTTTCGTCCACATAAGCAATCATGTTCTCAAACTCACCGCCTTTCGAACTTGCCTTACGGGCCTCTTTCTTCTTCATTTTTTCCTCACGTTTTTTCAAACGCTTTTTCTCTTTTTCTTTTTTATTAAATGTTTCCTGTGCTCTCGCCATTCGTTTTTACTGTTAATTTAACTTGTTAATAAAACTATTCTGTCTTTAATGTACAACTTTTCATGAGAAAATACTAAAAGAATCCTTGGAAAATAACAATTGATGAAATTGATATACCGACTACCCAATTCAGTGGTTTTAATCGAAGAAACACAATAAATGTTACTTATTGTACATATAAACAGCTACAAAGATAGCACTACATTTTGATATTATAAAACTCTTTGGACAATTGGTTCGGATATCCCGATGATTTCGTTAAAAAATCTTGATTTTTTTCTAATGATTTTATTTAATCAATATAACTTATTCCTCTGATTCGTGCTTATCCAAATCATCCTTTAGATCCAATTTTCTGAAGGTTGGTGAAAAAACTCCAAACCCGAGAACGGTCAACAGGGTCATGGTGCCGCCAAAGACCACAGCGGTAACCGTACCCATCAGTTTAGCAGTAAGACCGCTCTCAAAAGCCCCCAGTTCGTTGGAAGAGCCCACGAACATTGAATTTACGGATGACACACGGCCACGCATATGATCAGGGGTTTTTAATTGCAAGATGGTCTGTCTGATAATCATGGAAATACCATCTGTAACCCCACTAAAGAAAAGGGCCAGGACAGATATCCAAAACGTTTGGGACAAGCCAAAAATGATGATACATATTCCAAATCCAAATACAGCCAGCAATAATTTCATCCCCGCCTTTCTATGCAAAGGGAAATACGCCGAACCGAACATAACTATAAAAGCTCCAACTGCTGGTGCCGCCCGCAAGACCCCGAATCCCTCCGGCCCTACTTTTAAAATGTCCTGTGCATAAATGGGCAATAGTGCAATGGCCCCTCCGAATAGCACAGCAATCATATCCAACGTAATAGCACCAAAAATAGCCTTGGTCTTCAAAACATAGGTAACGCCCTCTTTTAGACTGGTCATAACAGATTCACCTATCTTCGGATTTAAAATGGGTTTACGTGGTATTTGAAAAAGAAAAAGCAAAGCGAGGGCAGAAAAGGCTACAATGAGGCACATGGACCAATGGACACCTATCCATACTATGGAAAATCCGGCCAATGCTGGCCCTAATACGGAGGCCATTTGCCAGACCGAACTACTCCATGTAGCTGCATTCGGATATATTTTTTTGGGGACCACCAAAGAAAAGAGCGAGAAAACAGTTGGGCCCATGAAGGCTCTTACAAATCCGCCCAAGAACACCAAAAAGTAAATAGAGTACAGAATGAGGTCGGTAGACCACTCGCCCACAATTCTTGGCCAAGTCAATAGAAACAGTCCAAAGCTTATCACTGAAAACCCGAGGAGACACTTTATAAGAAGGTCTCTTTTTTCGGATTGGTCTACAATATGACCGGCAAACAAGGCCATTCCCACTGCGGGAATTACTTCCATCAATCCAATTATCCCCAAGGATAATGGGTCTTTTGTAAGGCTGTAAACTTCCCATTCTATGACCACAAATTGCATAGACCAAGCAAAGACCATTGCAAAACGCACTGATAAAAAAATATTAAATTCCTTAAATCGCAAGGCGGCATATGGGTCGTTCTTATTCATAAAGAGTCTTCAGTCTCTAGGTGTTAAACACTTCGTTATAAGTTATTTGTAATGAATATTGGAATTTATAAATAGCCATTTTAATCAGTGCAGGCTTTAAATTGAGTGTGTAAAAATAAACATTAAAAAATCTAATCCTCCATTCCGTCCGTATCTAATAGCAGAACATTAAATATTTATCATGAAAAAAATATCATTAAGTTTATTAGCAGTAGTCCTACTTGCTTCTTGTGTTTCAAAAAAGAAATATGTACAATTGGAGCTGGAACACGGACAAACAAAAAGTCAGTTGACTAAAACAGCCGTAGAAAAGGAAGAACTTGAGGCTAAATTTGCCAAAATTGAGGCAAGGGTTGCGGATTACAATTCCAAGATCAATGAATTGACAGAAGTAAACGATGCCCAATTCGTTTCTGTTGAAGGTGTTGCCGTTATTTCCAATGATGTTAAAAAACAAATGCGTGAAACATTGAAAAATGTTGCACCTGGAAAATTAAGCGAGGCCAAGACACTTAAGGATTCCATGAATTTGGCGTTGTCCTACAACCTTCAAAAATCTTTGGATGCAAGTACTTTGAACGAGGATGAGGATATCGCTATAGATATCAACGAGACTGTGGTCATGATTTCTATTTCTGACAAATTGTTGTTCAACACAGCAAGTTATAATGTAAGTTCTAAAGCAAATGATATTTTGCAAAAATTGGCGAACATCATAAATTCTGAGCCTAGTATTGAAGTTATGGTAGAAGGACATACCGATGCCAGAACCATCAACACGCCTAAGCTGGAGGATAATTGGGATTTGAGTGTAATGCGCGCCACCTCGGTTGTAAGAAAATTACAAAACGATTACAACGTTGCACCTGAAAAGTTGATTGCATCAGGTAGAAGTAGCTATCAGCCGTTGGTTTCCAATGATTCAAAGGAAGATAGGGCCAAAAACAGAAGAACCCGTATTGTGATCTTACCGAACATAGATAAATTCTTTGCACTTATGGCCTCTAACAAATAGGTCTGCATTGAACCCAAAGATATAGTATTTAAAAGGCCATCACTTGTGACGGCCTTTTTTTATTGTAATAAACCATAGAATAGTCTCCCTATTCCATTTCGTTCAATAAGTGTTTAAAACCTAAGGCAACGCCATTGGTCCACCCAAAACCATCCTGCAGGTCATACTCACCTCCTCCGGATAAAAGGGTAACATCCTCTACATTGTATTTTTCCATCATTTTGCCGGTATTGGCGTATACTTTTTCGTTCAGGTTCAGCCATCGGACCATAATTTCTTTTGCCTCCTTATCAAAACCGTAATTCAATAATCCCTTTACGGCTATCCATTGTAATGGTGCCCATCCATTGGGAGCATCCCATTGTTGGCCACTATGTTCCATAGTTGTTAAGAGTCCGCCATCCTTCAAGAAATCGTTCATAAGATGCTCTTTTACCTTGTGTGCCTGTTCTTTTGTGGCTATGTTAAAAAACAATGGAAAAGCGCCGGCCAAAGTCATTTGCTTTCTTACCGTTCCTTGGGGAGCATCCAAATCCATAAAAAATGAAGTCTCACTATGCCAAAACACCTCCTGAATGGTCTTCTTTCTATGTTCCGCCTTGTCTGTGTAGGATTGTGCTTTTTCCGAATCTCCCTTTAACCTGTATCCACGGGCCAATTGGGTTTCCATGTAATAGATCAAGCTATTTAAATCTACCGGTGCGATCGTGGTCGTGGTAATAGAGCCAAATTCACCATCTTCACCGTACCATCTGGTGCTAAAATCCCAGCCAGATTCTGCCCCTGCCCTTAAATTGGAGTAGAGCTTCTTTTTATCGGCCTCACTACTGAATTGTGCTGCCAAGTGTACATCTTCCTTATACGATTCTTGTCTCGGGGTAGCCCTTTTATCCCAATATCTGTTTAGAACATCTCCATCTGTGGTTTTCACAACATGTTTGGTGAATTCTCCAAGTTCCAGACCGGACTCCCCATCCATCCAAAAATTATATTCCTTTTCTATATATGGGAGATATTCCAAAAATCGTTGATCTTCCCCTTTCGTCAAAGAAGTGACCATCATTGTATAGAATGGGGGTTGGGATCTGGAGAGGTAGTAATCTCTAGTACCATTGGGAATAAAGCCCAAGGTATCAATGAGGTGACTAAAGTTATCCACCATATGGGTGGCCAAGGTATCTTTTTTATCTGCTAGAAGGCCTTCTATTGTAAAATAACTGTCCCAATAGTAAATTTCGCGAAACCGTCCTCCTGGCACTACATATTCTTTGGGAAGTGGTATTCTTGAGGAATATGCCAAAGCCTTATCGGGTGTTCTTGTAAGCATTGCCCAAATATTGCTTATATGTTGGTACATGTTCTTGGTGGTATCGGTTTCAAATTGATTAATGACTTTGAACTGATCGGTGAAATGTGATTTTACAAAGCCATTCAGCTTAAATTCAGGCTTCTTTTTTTCCTGTTCATATAGTGTTATCAGCTCCTGGTAGGATCGGTCAGGGACAAGGTCTACAAAGGTTTTTGAATCCTTGAACAGGTTGTTGAGCTGTACGTCCTTAAACAATTGACTTTCGTAAAAATCTACTTGGGTTTCTTTTGGAGCCTCCGTCTTACAGGATAGGCACAAAAAAAGGATGAGTACACAACCCCAATTTAAAATCTTCATATATCTAGTTTTGTTCAAAAATAGGATATTTTATTACAAGGGAAAACAAACAAAAAAAGTCCAAGGATATTACCTTGGACTTCAGGATTAGATATAAAATTAAGGTACTACTATTAAAACAGTGTGTTTCTTAATTTACTTACCTTCATTATCATAAAACTCATAGATTAAATTTGCTACAAGACCTGTCCATCCTGTTTGGTGGGAAGCCCCAACCCCACGGCCATTGTCGCCATGGAAGTATTCATAGAACAGCACAAGGTCTTCAAAATTTGGATGTTGGTAATACGCTTTATGCAGTGCATTTACCGGCCGATTTCCGTTTTTATCTTTTTGGAAGATAGCCACCAATCTTTTGCCCAATTCCTCTGCCAGTTCTTTTAGATCCTTATTGTTATTACTTCCTGTAGGATATTCCATTCGCATATCCCCTCCAAAAAAGTTATGATATTCCAATAGCGATTCTATGAACATGTAATTGATGGGAAACCATATAGGACCTCTCCAATTACTGTTTCCCCCAAAAAGGGATACTGTAGATTCTGCAGGTTCGTAATCTATGGAATATGGTATTCCGTCTATGGTCAGGGTGTAGGTTTTCTGCTCATGTATTTTTGACAGCGCGCGAATTCCATAATCACTTAAAAATTCTTTTTCATCCAAAAGGGTCTTCATAAGGACTTTAAAACGGCCTTGCGACACCAAGGAGAGCAATACCCCATCTTTGGAGCTGGTTTGGATTACGCGATATTTAGATTTGTATATGCGATAGTTTCTAAACCACTCCAGGCTTCTCTTGAAGGTTGGAAGTTTGTCCAGCGTATCCTGCGGGATCACCAATACGGCGGCAAGGGAAAGTAGTCCAACAATGGATCTAATCTTAACAGGGACATGTTCTCCTGAAGGTTTTACCAATCGGTCGTAAAAGAAGCCTTCCTCCATGTCCCAGTTCCCAACACTATCCTGGTTTAAATTGTTCAACGCCTCGGCGATAAACACAAAATGCCCCAAATACTTTGTGGCCATGTCTTCAAAGGATTTATCCTCCAGCGAAATCTCCAATGAAATTTCCAACATGTTCAGACAGTACAAGGCCATCCATGCCGTCCCATCTACCTGTTCCAAATAGCCTCCCCCGGGAATGTCATGACTTCTATCAAAGACCCCAATGTTATCTAGACCTAAAAATCCACCTTGAAAGACGTTGTGCTCGTTTTTATCCTGTTGATTGACCCACCAGGTAAAGTTAAGGGCCAATTTATTGAAGATCCGTTTCAGAAAATTCACATCACCTTTTCCCGTTTTCTTTTTGTCTATTTGATAGACCTGGAAGGCGGCCCATGCTTGGACCGGGGGGTTCACATCACTAAAATTCCACTCATATGCCGGTATTTGACCATTCGGGGCCATATACCACTCCTTGGTAAGGAGCATTAATTGGTGTTTGGCAAATTCGGCATCCAAATGTGCCAATGGCACACAATGGAAGGCAAGGTCCCATGCTGCAAACCAAGGGTATTCCCAAGCATCCGGCATGGAGAGAATGTCGTGGGTCCTCATGGTTTTCCAAGTGCTGTTACGGCCACTCCGTCTTGCTTTTGGCGGCTCTCCTGTCAATGTATCACCACTCAACCACTGTTCCACATCATAATTATAATATTGCTTGGTCCAGAGCATGCCGGCAAAGGCTTGACGTTGAATATTGCTTAGGTCCTTGTCATCTGTTTTTTTCAGATCGCCATAGAATTCATCTGCTTGCGTGATCTTTTCTTCAAAATTTGCTTCAAAGGAGCTGTCGAATGGATTGGACTCGATCTTCTTTTTGGACAATCGTAACCGTATAGTGACCTCGCTCTTGCCTTTAATGTCCAATTTATAATAAGGGGCAAACTTAGTGCCTTCTTTTTTACTCTCCGGAATTTTGAAATTATTACTTACCACGGCATCGTGGAAAAGATCTTTCTTAAAGGGATGATCGTTAGGTTTATTGTAAATTTTGGAATCATTGGTCTCATTTTCTGTAAACAGGAGTTTATCCGGTTTTTCAAAATAAAAATGATAATCCCCAATATAAGGATGCGTAATATCTACAGAACCAAAGGTTTTACCCTGCTCATTGGCTTTGATCAAAGGTTTTTTTGGCATTTCATAAAAGCTCCAAAAATTCCGTATCCAAAGTGTTGGGAGCACAGATATAGGCGCCTTTTTAACGCTTCTGTTGGCAATGGTTATTTTTATAAGGATATCATCTGGATCGGCCTTGGAGTATTCTGTGAAAACATCAAAATATTCATTTTTATCAAATATTCCTGTATCCAATAATTCATATTCCAATTCCCTTTTTCCCCTCTTTTGATTGGTCGCGACCAAATCCTTATAGGGAAATGCTTTTTGGGGATATTTATATAAGTGCTTCATATAGGAATGTGTAGGGGTATTATCCAAATAATAATATAGTTCCTTCACATCCTCCCCGTGGTTCCCTTCTGGTCCCGTTAGGCCAAATAATCGTTCCTTTAAGATATTGTCCTTACCATTCCACAGGGCCACTCCAAAACACAGATTGCAATAGCGGTCCGAAATCCCAGCAATCCCATCCTCACCCCATCGATATACTCGTAATCGGGAATGGTCGTGCGGAAAATAATTCCATGCATCGCCATGGACACTGTAATCTTCCCTAACGGTACCCCATTGACGTTCACTTAAATATGGGCCCCACTGTAACCAATCCTTTTTGCCACTATAGTTTTCTTGGAGTCTTTTTTCCTCTTCTTTAATCATAAAACAATCTGCTTTTCGGAGGCGGAAAATACTTCTTTATCCTATAATTTCATTATAAATCTATATTTTTTATACATATCTGGGTGCTTTCCAATATATAATGGGGATATGACAGGATAAACCAATCCTTTTGAGAAAAAGGAACTTGAAATTGGTCATTTGTGCTCCAAAAAATCCTACTCTATTTCCAATTCCTTTAGAATACCTTCTGCGGAATTGGTTATTTTTTTATAACACCCATACCCCCACCTCGCGAAAAATCCAATAAACACGCTCATAATGACCACATACCAGATAGGGAATGAACCCTGTTGAAAGATATCTTGGCCTTTCATCAATTTGGAGAATACGGGCAGACAGGTCATCATAAAAATAAAACAAAGAAAGATGCCTAAACGTTGGATGGCCAAAACTTTATTTTTTGCCTTGGAATAAGTGACCAGGGTTTCTTTAATGTTTTTCTCGGCTATGTTAATTTTTTGGATGTTCCTTAAAGATATGAGTGTTACTATGGGAAGGCCTATTAAAAAAGCAATGGAAGACATGCCACAGGCCTGTAAATACCATGTATCCAATTTGTCAAAATTGAACAACATATAAAGAGCCGAGATAAAGCAAATTACGGCGCCGAAGGTTTCTACAATGGAAATAGTCCTAAATTTTCGTGTATATCTATCCTGTGTCATGTCTAATATGATTTTATCGGTTAATTTCTTTTGATGTTCCAGCTGGTCACTCATTTCGGACCAGACTCCCTGTATTTCTTCTAAGTCCATGCGATTATTTTTTTAGAATTTGTGATTTTAATTTTTGTTTGATGCGCGAAATTCGCGTGGCAACATTGGTTGGTGTCAACCCGGTGATTACAGAAATCTCATCGTATTGTTTTCCTTCCAGTAACAAGAGCATTATTCCTTTCTCCAGATCATTTAAATTTTGGATCTGCGCATATACCAATTTTAGTCGCTCCTCAAATTGAGGATCATAATGATCCGTTTGCTCTAGTATAACCTGATCGATACCAACTTGGTAAGGTTTTCTTTTTCTTCTGTTCAACCGGGTCATAGCGGTATTTAATGCTATGCGATACATCCATGTACTGATCTTGGCCTCATTTCTAAAAGAATCGAACGATTTCCACAACTGATATACGATATCCTGGTATAGGTCCTTTTGGTCATCACGGTTGTCGGTATAGAAGGTGGTTATCTTGAAGATGACTCCCTCATTTTGTTTGATCAAGGTTGTAAATAATTCTTCCTTACTCATTCTCGTGTTGTACTTTACTTATTAGTATCGATCCCTATGAAATTATCACACCGATTAATAATAAAAAATAATATTGTTGTTTTTTTGGATCCGGATTGAAATTAGCCAAATATTTTATCTATTAGTAAATGACAGTCATGCAATTTTAAAGCTATAACGGTATTCATGGGGAACATCCATTTTAAACGCCAGGGATTTATGCATAAAAAAAGGGAGCTTTTTATGCTCCCTTTTAAATGTTAGGTTGAAGTTTCTTACGAATGTGGTCTGTATGATAAGTATCTTTCATCTAGGACAAAGCAAATAGACAATATTATCAGTACAATTTACCTGACTAACATACCCAATGAATACTTTCCGAAAAATTCATCTTAATCCATAGGGAATAAACTGGTATCAAGACCAGGGATGAGCCTTAATGCATTTTTATAGTATACCTTTTTCAAGACGTCATCTGGGAGCCCCATTCCGTACATGGCCCAAAAGGCATGGTACTTCTTGTAATAAGGAAAGTACTCATCACTGGTTTCCAGTACCCTGAAATAAGTAGGAAACTCTTCAGGTTTCCAGCTGTCCTTTCCAAAAAGAATCCTATCCTGATATTTCACGAAAAATTTATGGGCATTTTGGGGCTGCCTTCCCAATTCAGCAATAACGGCTGAGATACCGACGTTCATATTCGGCATTTCGTCCATCAGTTCACTTAATTTTTGTAAATCATTGGCATACCATCCCATATGGGCAGCTATAAAATTGGTGTTCGGGTGTTTTTTAAAAATATGGTGCTGTTCATCAATTATTTGTTGCCATGGCGCTGGGTCGGTATCCGTGCGTTTTCTGCGGGGATGTGTTTTTAGTTCCAACCATCGTTCATTGTCCCCATCAAAATCGTCCCAAAAGGGTTTTGGGTCCGCGGCATGGATCAATACAGGGATTCCCAGTTCACCACATTTGGCCCAAATGGGATCCAAACGTTCATCATCTATGGCCAAACGGTTACCTTCGGAATCCTTATTGCGAAGCCCCAGACTTTTATAGATCTTTAAGCCCCTCGCGCCATTTTTGACGTCCTCTTCCAATTGTGTAACAGTTTTTGTGGTCCAAGCCTTATCACTGGCTCCCTCAAAATCTATATTGGCAAACACGACAAACCTATTGGGATAGTTTTTCTTAATGTTATCAATTGATCCCACTAATTTCTCCCCAGATCCTCCACTAAGATTCACCATAATACCCTCATTTAGTGAATCCATAGCTGTTATGAGCTCGGACAAGTCCTGTTCGGGCATGCGATATTGATGGCTATGGACGTCTATAAACGGAAATTTTGCCTTTTTCACCTCTTTGCCAGGGATTATCAGGGTTGAAATAGGATTGTAAGTTTCAAAATCCATCTCCTGGGCCTGAAGGGGAAATAAAATAAAACTGGACAAGCTCAAGGCAGCCACTAGTGATTTTTTGTCTATCATAAATATGTTCATTGGTATTAATTTTCTTCTGATTGTTCTTTTAATAGTGTATTGTAATCTTCAAAGGTATCCACATCGAGTCCCTTTCCCTCGGGATTTAGGCTAATGTTCAAATACTTATGCTTTTTGATGAGCTCTTTGGCCCCAAAATCTTGGTTAAGGGCCTGTAACTCTGGGAAAAACTTTCGGTGAAATATTGCGGGGACCCCTTCCCTATTGCCATAATTTGTGGTAACCATTCCTTTAGATTTTTTCACAAAAGTATCCAGCATTTTATTGATATACTTGGTGTCGATCAAGGGCTGGTCTGCCAATAGGACCATAATTCCTACTACATTGGTCCTGTTGTTTTGTACATAATGGACACCACAGCTTATAGAGGTTCCCAGCCCTGACGCCCATTCTTTATTATCTATAAACAGAATGTCATTGTTCTCTATCCTGGAGCGAATTTCTGCTGCAAAGGCACCCAAAACGACAATAACATCAGAGGCTTTGGACATTTTGGCCTGTTCTATGGCGTTTTCTAAAAGCGTTGTGCCCTTCCATGGCAAAAGTTGCTTTACGCTTCCCATACGGGATCCCTTGCCACCTGCGAGGATTAAAATAACGATTTTTACTTCTGAAACAGCCATTAGCTATGTATTCCTCCCGCTTTGTCCTTCAGCATCATAGGTTCCTTGTTTCTGATCACCGAAAGTATTTCAGCCAAAATGGAGATTGCTATTTCTTGTGGCGTTTCTGCGCCAATATTAAGTCCGGCAGGCCCATGGATTTTTTCAAAGAATGTATGGGCCACCTCAGGGCAATGCTCCAAAAGATCGTTTAACAAGCGTTCCCTTCTTTTTGAAGGGCCCAAAAGGCCTAGATATATAGGGTTGGTATTCTTTAATTTAAGCAGATACTTTAAATCTTTTGCATAGCTATGGGTCATCACTAGTACCGCAGTTTGTTCATCTATGCTCTCCAAATCCATTTCCTCCGGCGATAGGTTAAAAAAGGCATAAGCTCCCGGAAAATCAAAAATGTTCTTTTCCTCCATGGGAGTGGCTATTATGGTTACTTCCCAACCGGCTGTGGATGCCATGGAACACAGTTGGACCGCATCGTGTTCGGCACCAACAATCATAAGTTGAAAACATGGCTCCATCTCTTGTTCAAAAACCTGCAAATCTGATTTTTGAGCAAAAGCAAGATCAAAATTATGTTGCACGGGATGTTTGTTTCCTTCGCCAAAATCAACCACTGTTCCGAAACCTTTGAATTCCCCTTCCATTTTATTATAATAAGAGCGCAACTTAAAATTCGCCCTTTTATTAAGGCAGTTATCAAAGGCTCCCAAGAAAGGTTCTTTGGGATAGAAAGGCTCAAGGAGTATATAAAGAATCCCCTCACAACCTAGTCGATAACGACCGTCATAGGTTATCATTTTGGGGATATTACTTACAAAAACGCTCTTTGCCTGCAGAACTACTTCCTTTTCCACACAGCCTCCGCTCACTGCACCGATCTTTTTGCCGTTTTCTAAAAGTAGCATGCTCACCCCTGGCCTTCTATATGACGATCCATCCAGTGCTACCACGGTGGCTAAAACAGCTTTAATACCGCGATCTTTTGCGTGCTGATATTCGTGTATTATTTTTTTAAGTTCGTGTGTCATAATGAGAACATTCTTCTTGTGGGCGAAAAAGGTACCAAGTCCCCAATTTTATAGGGGATTTCTTTAGGTTCTAATCGTATAAATCCATCTGATTGGGCTAAACTGGTTAAATCGCCAGAACCATTTTCTTTGACAAGTTCCGCGATAAGCTGGCCATTTTTCATTATTATTTTGACCCGTAAAAACAAGGTTAAGGCACCGGCAACGGCAATGGTTTCAGCTAAAATTACATTAATTTTTGGGATCGGGAGGTTTAAAGAACTTTTTAACCAATCTTTAAAATAGAGATGGTAATTCGCAAAGGTAGAGGCCGGATTTCCAGGGAAGGAAAAAATGACAGTTCCAGTTTCTTTTTGTAATCCAAACCAGAAGGGCTTTCCTGGACGCTGCAACACCCTATGGAAGATTTTTTCCACGCCCAATTCCTCCAAAACATCAGGAATGTAATCGAACTTGCCCTTAGATACCCCACCACTTAATAGCAGGACATCATTCTCCAGCAAGGCTTTTTTTACTTCCCTTTTTATTTCCTCCTTTTCATCATTTAAATGTATCTGTTCAGGAACGATATGTTCTTCCGACAGGGCGGCATAGAGGGAATGGATATTGGATTTTCTAATTTGGTATGGCAAGGGTCTTTCTTGAACGTCCACAAGCTCATTACCAGTGCTGATGATAGTTGTTTTAGGGAGTCTTTTGACACAAACCATGGCTTTTCCCACAGCTGCCAATACGCCAATTTCTGATGCGGTTATTAATCTGTCCTTTCGCAATACAATGGAGCCTTTTCGCTCATCGCTTCCTTGAAAATGGATGTCCTGGCCTTTGTTCGGGTCCCTATGCAAAATGGCATATCCGTCTTTAATGGTAAAATGTTCATACATTATGACGGTATCCGCATTTTCGGGAACCACGGCACCTGTCATGATCTCTACGCAATTATGATCATGTCCAATCCGTGTCTTTGGAGTTCCCGCGGCAACAACGGCTTCAATCCTGAACTCTTTTATTCCCTTTTTTATTGCGTTATAATTTATTGCTATTCCATCCTTGGTAGCCCTATGAAATGGCGGAAAATCCCTATCGGCTTCAATATTTTTGGCCAATACCCTTCCCGTTGCCTCATATAGGGCAACTTCTTCGGTACCATAATCCTGTTTATGGGCCATTACTTTTTGATATGCTTCTTCAAAAGTGATCATCTTAAATTGAAATTTGTAGTCCATTGACCATTAAAACCCGGACACCTACCATAAAGACCAAAGTGGCTGTAGTAAGCTTAATCCCTTTCCCTGTCAATTTACTTAAACTGATACGTATTCCCAATTGTCCGCCAATGAAAACAGAAATCAATAAGGCTACCCCTTCCCATAATGGCATCCGAAAGGTGTCATTGGAAATGAGACCAGCTATGCCCGATATGGAGTTTACCAAGATAAAAAAACTGGCCAAGGCCGCTATTTTAATAGATTTTTCCCATCTCATATGGTTTAGGACGGGGGCCAAAAAAATACCGCCCCCTATACCTACTATACCTGAAAGCAATCCAATGCCTCCACCAAGTAGATACATCAAATAGGGAGGGTATTTCTTTTTGATTTCTTCTTGTGTGGGCAACTTGATGGTCTGTACGACCAATGCAAGCGCAGAAATGATCAATGCGGCACCAAGGATAATAAAGAAGATGTTTTCGCTTAACCGAAAAGAGGCCCCTAAAAAAGCCAATGGGACGCTGGTGACTATAAATGGGATGAATTTTTTAAAATCCATGTACCCCCTTTTGTAGTATAAAAAACAACTCCCGCTGACCACTACAAGATTACAGAGCAGTGCCGTGGTCCTGATATCAAAAAAACTGGAAAAAACAAGGGTCAATATCGCCAGATAACTAGAGCCCCCTCCAAAACCAACAGAAGAATATAAAAGAGCGATCAAAAAAAAACCTACACAGAGTAAAATTAATTCATTTGGGTTTAGGAGCATACTGCCACATATGTATTTATTCCCCCGCGAACAGAGTACAGGGCAATTTCAGAAAATTGAGTTTTTAATTGTTCCAAGGCCACGGCACTGCGTTCACCCGATTGACATATTAAGTATATAGGTTGTTTTAAATCAATATCATGGCTGCGACCCCCTAATTCGTTTAAAGGAATATGAACAGAATTGGGAATTTTGTATGCCTCGAATTCTTCCTGCGTCCTTACATCAATAATCTGAACAGTTCCTTGTGCGTTTATTAGTTCCTTAAGTTCGTCAACCGAAATTTCTGAAAATGGCGACGTGGACACAATCCCGTAAGAGTTCTTTAAGCCTTTGATGTTCAGGTTATTTTCTTGTAGCCTAAAACTTATTTTCTGTATAGACTGGTCCAGGGCATTAAACAACAATAATTTTCCTTTAAGTACCTCGCCAATTCCCGTAATCATTTTTACCGTTTCTAGGGCTTGGAGGTTTCCAACGATCCCAGGCAGCACCCCCAAAACTCCGTTAATATTGCAGTTTGGTATTTCATCTATAGACGGCATATTTGGAAAAAGGCATCTATATGTAGGTCCTCCCCTAAAATTAAATACGCTCACTTGTCCTTCGAAACCTTGTAGGCCTCCATACACAAAAGGTTTGTTTAGGATGACACAGGCATCGTTTATTAAATAACGGGTGGGAAAATTATCTGATGCATCTATTACGATGTCATAATCTTTTATAATATCCAAAGCATTGGAAGCCATCAAGAACGTATCATAACCTCTTAATATCGTGGCCGAATTTTGTGCCTTTAATTTTTTAAATGCCACTACTAGTTTGGATTTCCCAATGTCCCGTTCCGTGTATAAAACTTGACGGTGCAGGTTGGAAATAGAAACCACATCTCGTTCCACGACTCCCAATGTACCTACGCCCATGGCGTTTAAATATTGTAAGACGGGGACTCCCAAGCCGCCTGCCCCAACAATGAGAACGCGTGATTTCATAAGTTTCTTTTGGGCCTGTGGCCCAAACTCCTTAAGAGCGGTCTGCCGTATATATCTATTGGGGTCCAAAACTAGGTAAGTTTTAAAATAGCCTCTTTGTATTCCTCCTTGGAATTGGCATTCAACAATATATGTTCTTGGTCAGGAAATACTAATTGTACATTTGAATTAATAAGAAATTTTCTTGGACAGGTACTTGTACCGTTTATAAGATGCGTTATGGATTGTTCCAACCCCTCAACTTCCCAAATAGCGCATAATGGCTCTGGCAACATAGTTTCCTTTCCTGCAAAAGCGGTCGTTATTTTATTTGTGTTTCTTTCGGCAATCAATTGCTGAATCCCCTCTAGATCCATTAGGGGCAGATCGCAGGCCAAGACCAGCCAAGCAACATTGGGATATTTTTTATGTGCACTTAAGATCCCGTTGTATGGCCCTCTAAATTCATTGTTATCTAATATAAAATTGACCCCACTGGGCATTTCATTCACCTGTTCGGATCGTATGCTAAGAAATGTTTTGTCACAAACCTTTTCCAATAAATGGTACAAATGTTCCCTTTGGGGAAGCTCATGATATACAATTGCACCTTTGTCGGTACCCATTCTTGTGCTTTTCCCTCCAGAAAGAACCAATCCATATATTGTGCCCTTAAACATATTAGAAGTATCTTTTATTTATAATTCATGGGCTTAATGCCCATGGTTAATTTCTACTATGAAACTATCCTCCTATCGAAGTCATAGAACTGTCAAAAACAGAGGAGTGATTTTTTTGGGCATCAAAGCCCGTTTTGGCCCTACTGCCAATTGCCTTTAAAATGTGAAGTTTTATATTTTCTTCTGCATTTTCATTTCTCAACACATCTCTAAGGTTCATACTCGGTTTCCCATAAAGACAGGTAATCACGTCTCCGGTGGCAGAAATCCTCAATCTATTGCAAGTGCCACAAAAAGTTCTGCTAAAGGAAGGGATAAGTCCAAAGGTTCCTTTGTGCCCCCTTATTTTATAATTGATGGAAGTAGATGTGCGTGGCGATTCCAGTTTTTCAATATTGGAATATGCCCCAGAAATATGCTTAAAGATATTTTTATAGTCCCATTTAATGGTATTGAAGGTTTTGGAACCACCATTAAATGGCATTTCCTCTAAAAAGCGTACGGAAACATCATACTGTTTCATCGCTTCCAAAATTGGCAAGATATCCTGTGTATTTTGTCCATCTAAAACTATAAAATTGATACGGACATTAAATCCATCAGTAATCAGTCGTATCAAATTTTGGTATACCGTTTCATATTCATTTCTGCGGGTAATTACATCGAAGGTCTCTTTATGGATGGCATCCATACTTAGATTGATATTTGTAATGCCCAATTCTTTGAGTTCATCTATAAAAGGCCCTATCAAGGTGGCATTTGTAGTGATGGAAATATCTTTAAGCCCTTCCAGCTTGGCCATTTTACGAAGAAGCACCATTAGATCTTTTCTTACAAAAGGTTCTCCCCCCGTAATCCTTATTTTATCAATACCCTGATCTACCATAATCTTACTTAAGGTATAGAGTTCATCAATGGTAAAAAGCTTATCGTTTTTCGCGAAATCGATCCCTTCAGCGGGCATACAATAATTACAGCGAAGATTACATCGGTCGGTAACCGCCAATCGCAGGTAGTTTATCTTTCTATTATGGTTGTCGATCAACATCTATCTTCAATTAAAGCATTCCAAACATTATCGTTTATTCAAAGATAGGTTATCCTCCGCTAACTGGGGGGATCAGAGCTATCTCATCTTGGGCGTTCACCAACATTCCATTATCCGCGAAGGTACTATTCACTGCTACTGCCAAAGAGGATAAAGTATTGAGTTTTGGAAATCTTTCACCCAGATAATTCTTTAATTCCCCAACGGTATGGATCTTTGACACCTTTTCTTCGGCAGTGTCCAATTTTAATGTAGAACTGCCAATGATATCTTTGGTGATTCCAAACAATAATATGGTCATATCTATCCTATAATTTCATTTGTGGGCATTTTCAACAAATCCGGATTTTTCATAAACGGCTGTTGGGTTAACCTATTACCCGTCGCAGCTTTAAATGCGTTCGCTATGGCAGCTCCGGCTGGCGGTAAAGCAGGTTCTCCAAGTCCTGTTGGAGATAGGTTGTTTTGAATAAAATGCGTCTCAATCGCAGGGGCTTCCTTCATTCTTATCAAACGGTATCTGTCAAAATTATTGGCCATTGGCTTTCCTTCTTCAAAACCAAAATCGCCATACATGGCGTGTCCTATTCCATCTATAATACCACCTTCGACTTGGTTTAAAGCTCCCAAAGGATTCACAACAATGCCACAATCTACTACACAGGTGACTTTTTTTACCACGGGCATACCATCTTCTATTTGTACATCGGCAACTTCAGCGACATGGGTGTTATGGCAATAATAGGCAGCAAAGCCTTGAAAAGTTCCGGCTTCTTTTTTTCCCCACCCTGATTTGTCGACAACTACTTTTATAACTTCCTCCATGCGTTCTGGGGAATACTGAATGCGATCATCTGTGGTGCCCTTAACTTTTTGTAGTAAATCCAGTCGCATCTGAACACGATCTACCCCCATTGTTTCTGCAAGCTCATCAAAGAAACTTTGTTCTGCAAAGGCCAAGAAATTGGTATAAGGAGCCCTCCATGCACCTGTGGTAATGTTGCTTTGATATTTGGCAACATCCACCTGATAATTTTCAATGGCCCCCGCAGGGAAAAAGTTGGGGATCAAGCCATACATATTACTATTTATAGCGGCTTCTTTTAAATGATACCCTGTAATTTCACCATCTTTGATCGCAGCTCTAATCCGATATTTAATGGCTGGGCGATATATCCCATCCATCATGTCATCTTCTCTTGAAAACACTAGCTTCACGGGTTTCTTGGCCAGATTTGATATCTCAGCAGCTTCCAAAACGAAATCGCCGTATAAGCGGCGGCCAAATCCACCGCCCATGCGGGTCATTTCCAAGTGAATCTGTTCTATATCCCTGTTCAACAATTCGGCAACGTTCTGTGCTGTGCGTTCAGGAGTTTGTATTGGCCCCACTAAATGGATCTTATCTTCGGTTACATCGGCAAAGAAATTCATGGGCTCCATACAGTTGTGGGGCAGAAAAGGCGAATGATAGGTGCGTTCTACAATCTTGTCTGCCGCGGCAAAGGCTTTTTTAATATCCCCATCCTTTCGTAAAGTCTCAACTTTGGAACCGTTTAATAGGTCTGTTAATATTTTATCATGTCCTTCTGTACTTTCCAATTTGGTGCCTTCAATCCAAATTGCTTTTAACGCATTTTTTCCCTTCATGGCCGACCATGTATCCGTAGCCAGAACAGCTATTTTGTCACCAAATTTTATAACGTCGAGTACCCCATTGGTTTTTCTGGTTACGGAATCATCGAAAGACTCCAATATTTGTCCAAAAGCCGGTGGCCTTAAAGTAGCGGCATAAACCATACCCTCTTTTTTGAAGTCCATCCCGAACAAGGGCTGTCCCGTGATTATTTTGTCGATATCAACATTCTTTACATCTGATTTGATGATAGTAAAATCTTTTGGATCCTTTAAGGTTACATTCTCGGGCACTTCTAATTGAGCAGCCTCTTTAACGACATCGCCATATCCAAGTGTTTCTCCTTTTGCATTGGTTATCACCCCTTGTTTAGTAGTACATTCGGACGGATCTACACCCCATTTTGCAGCTGCTGCATTCACCAGCATCTGACGTGCGGTTGCTCCCGTTTGACGCAAGGGTTCCCAGCCGAAACGAATGGATTGGCTACCTCCAGCGACCTGCCTTGTGTAATTATTGGTGTCTAAAATACCCTGTTGAACATGAACATTATCCCATGCCACATCCAATTCTTCAGCAATAAGCATGGGCATAGCCGTCTTCACGCCCTGACCAATTTCTGGATTTGGGGAGAAAATGGTAACAGCGCCGTTGTCGGCTATCTTGATAAAAGCATTAAAATCGTTAAAATCCAATTGTGAAATATCTACTGGCGGCTTTGCTTTCGGCGAACAGGCCGTAAACAGATTGAATCCTATAAGGAGCCCGCCACTTGCCAAAGAAGAAGTTCTTATAAATCCTCTTCTACTAAAGGTTATTTTTGTTGATGTTGACATTTTTATAGTTTTTAATTCGGGCTGGTAATTACCGAAACGCGAGATTGTGTTTTAAAAAACAGGTACAGTGGTGTTATTGCTTGGTCATCCCATATTATTGGCAGCAGTTTCCACAGCTTTATGTATACGTGTATAGGCGGCACACCTGCATATGTTTCCATGCATGGCATTTTTAATATCTTCTGAAGTTGGCTTGGGGTTTTTTTCTAGAAAAGCTGAGGCCGTCATGATCTGTCCTGCCTGACAATATCCACATTGGGGAACATCTACCTCTTTCCATGCCTTCTGAACTGGATGGGAGGCATCGGCAGATAATCCTTCGATGGTGGTCAGCGATTTTCCTTCCACCTGTGCAACCGTTAGGGAGCAGCTCCTTACGGCAGTGCCATCCATATGAATGGTACAAGCACCACATTGGCCAATTCCACAACCATATTTAGTTCCTACCAGATCCATATGGTCCCTTAAAATCCATAGGACCGGAGTATCCTCACTAACATCTACAGTTTGGGACTTTCCGTTCACTTCTAATTGATAGGCAGGCATATTGTAAGTTTTAAGTTAAGACAATCAAAATAAAGGTATCAAGTTAAAAAAAATATAAATGACACGCCCGTTTTTAACACTTTGTTAAGCCTATTTCTGCCATATACAGTGCCTAAAAACGGGCTGAAATTTCGTAACAAAAAAAAATCACAAGTCGTATAATTTAAATTGTATTTGAGCGTTCTGCTTGGTGAACCTATATAAATTAAAAAATGAAAATATCAATTAAAATAATTGCCTTATTTAGCATCCTTGCTTTAGCCATATCGTGCGGTAATGCCGAGGATGATGTAAATTTCAATGTAAATCAAAATGGTGAACTGGGACAAGGAAAGCCCGTAGATGACTGCCTCAACTTAGGAGAAAATCAGCTGATCCTATCCATTCAGGATCAATATGCCACCCTCCCGGGAAAAATATCCATATTCTTTAAGGTCTCAGATTCTGATGGCGCACCTGTATCTGGATTAACGGCAGATAAGTTTACTATTTACGAGCAGGGTAGAAATGATGCTTGTTTTAATACCATTTCAACTTCAGAATCATTTGCCCGCATTTCACCGAATTCCCAGATCTTTAAGAACAATACGCTATTGGTATTGGATTTAAGCAATAGTGTATTGAGCAGCAGTTTAACGGAACTGAAGTCCGCCTCCACGAGTTTTGTGAACAATGTAATGCCTGATCCTGCCATAGAGTCGGTTAAAATGGCAATTTATTGGTTTGATGGGGAGAATAAGTTGCACCTATTGAATCCTTTGACGGCAGCCAAACAAGAATTATTGAGTGCTATTGACGGTATCACGCAAGATATAAGTAATGACCCATCTACGGATTTATATGGAGCGGTTATTAAAGCAACGGATATAGCCACGGATCTATTGAACAAGAGTACCCAAGATGATAATATTGGAGCTGCTTCAGTAGTTATTTTTACGGATGGAACGGATCAGGCTTCTAGATATACTGAAGCTGCGGCCTTAAAAAAGGTAAGTGAAGCTAATGCCAACATAACTTTCTATTCCATAGGATTAGGTGCTGAAATAGATACTGAGGTCCTTAAAAAGATAGGAAAGACTTTTAGTGTTTTTGCCGGAAATAAAGCTGAATTGGAAAACACTTTTAATGCTATTTCCGAAAGGGTATCCGAAAGGGCCAATAGTTTCTATTTGTTTGAATATTGTAGCCCTAAAAGAGACGGAAGTGGTGATAATAATCTTGCCATTCAAGTAAAATCTGGCAATAAACAAGGAGCCGTTCAGACTAAATTCAATGCCAAAGGATTTACAGGAGGATGTAAATAACAGCGTCAATATTAAGTCATAAAAAAGGGGAACATCTTTCAGATGTTCCCCTTTTTTGTTTTTCAAGACACTTTTTGAAAGCAGTAGGGTTTTCGGCCCGTTGGTTGTTACATATATAACAGCTATAACAACAACCTACATCCTAAAACAATTTTCATTAACTAAAACTATAATATAATGGATGTTATCAACGAGATTATTCAACAAAGTCCAATTGGAAAATGGCCTATAGGCTATAAAAGCGCCGTGCTCCTATTATTTTTAAGTATTGTAATCACCTTGTTTTGCATGTTAATTGTCTTGCTGAAATACGGTCCTAATATGACCATTCAGTATGGGTATTAATTTATTTCTTTAAAATCAGGGCATTTTTAAAATTACTCGTATCCCCATTTAAGTGGATAAGGAATCCATTGATCACTGCAAATTGAATGTTACTGTCCTTCTCCAATATAAAGGTTGGGTTCATTCCTGCACGAAGATTAAGTGCCGGTACTTTAAAGTCCTTACTCACCAATTGGATTGGCAAATTAGTGTCCTTCTTGCCCGTTGGTAAATTTTCCAGTCGAACATAGGTATACCCCTGTTGTAAATATTTGAGAACCTCAGATTCTTTAAGGGATTCAATGGATTTAAAGATTTGTGGGTGTGCTTTTCCCCCTTTAATGGTATATCCTGTGGCATCCAACGATTCATACCCATAAAACGTTGAGAGGTCTCCTTGATCTACAACTGTGCTATTGTAATAGAAGTTGGTATGGTCTGCATTGTCCACCTCGGAGCGATGTATTCCCAAATCCAATATATAATCCTGGCCCAAAAGGGTATAGGTTAGTCCTTCTATCTTTAGATCGAAGAGCATTCTGTCATTTTCAGGGATTTTTTCATAATCTTCAATGGGAATGTTTTTATAATTCCCTTTGGCAATGGTATAAATGGCGGATAAAATGGAAACGTAGTTCAGTTTGCGGATCTCCTGTTTTTCTGGATCCCCTGGATACCCTCCAGATTCAATGAGAATGGCACTGGTACCCCATTTTTGTATATTGTCACCAAACGCCCTAGGTTCAAAATCGTCATTGTACCTACCTACTTGTCCAGGGGCATATTTTTGGATGATACTATTCATGAAAACGATCACTTTCATAGCATTTCCACGAACATCATTGATATCTTTTTCATAGTTATACGCCGGTGCCAAATAGGATATGGTAGCCGGTTTTTCTGTGCGTTCGGCATTGTAATAGGTGCTTTGGTCATGGAGGTTGAATCCAAAATCGGCATTAAGCGAATCCCTGACCATTTTAAGTGTTCTTCCTTCAGGGGATTGCAGCATGAGGGCATCCCTGTTTATATCTATCCCCAATCTGTTTCTTCGGGTATAGACCTCTGCCCCATCTGGATTCAGCATGGGTAAAAAATGCAAGGTGACATTGGATAAAATCGCTTCCTTTTCAGCTTTAAAGGTATCCCCATTTAAAAAGTTGATGATGTCAAAAATGGCTTGGGTAGCAGTAGGCTCATCCCCGTGCATTTGAGACCAAAGAAATACACTTGTGGGACCAGAACCTATACTTATCAAGGATAAGTCCCTCCCTTCAATGGATTGCCCTACCACTTTAACCGTATATTTTGGGTCCTCCTTTAGCCGACTAATCAACGGTTGCAGCTCTTTGTGTTTAATCCTCCTATTGTTTAGGGAAGGCTCCTTGAATTGATCATAACTTTCATATAAGGCCGAGGTAATATCATTTTCTTGGGCCGAACTATCTGCGGCAATTAGGAAAAGACATAGAAAAATTACAAATTTCATTTTCATTCTAGTTTATTTTTTGAGGGGTGGGTTTAAAATTTAATTTATTCGTGGCCTTTTTCACCTTTCTTAAAAAGCGTTGACCTGGATCTGTCTTTTCGGTTCGGTAGGAATCGTCTATTTCCAACCAATATGGATGACCTACAAAATTGGTATACTCGTAGTGCCCAATCAGATATTCTATATCGTATTTTGATTTTAAATATTCCACGAGCCAAATATTCGATTTCAGCTGTGCTCTGGTCAACTTTTTGTCGCCAAGTCCACCCACATTTTCTATTCCCAATGCAACATGGTTTAAGCCGATCACGTGCCTGCCCATCAAAGTTTCTTGCATCAATCTATATATTGTTCCATCTCTATCCACTAAAAAGTGCGAAGAAACATTAAGACTGCTAGCGGTTTGTATTTGTTCCCTCCAACTAGGTAATTTGGAATTGTAAAACACATCAAAGGATCCCTCAAAGGTGGGAATGGCGGTCCAGTGCAAGACAATCATCTTAGGAGTGATCGTAGCTGAATCGGTTTCCAATCCATAACGGGTTGCCATATATTCCTTGGAAAGGGCTATTCGTTCTTCATCAAAAATGACAGGTTTGTCCACTATAATCCGTGATACGGAACACGAAACTAAACCAAGAAGAATTACTGTTACTAATAGATATTTCAATCTTGAAGGGATTTTAATTGGACCTTAAAAGTACAACTTAGGGAGTTTAGTCTACAATAAGAATGCTGTCTTTTTTAACCACATAATATAACATTACCTTTTTTCGGCCCCATTCAAAGGCCTTGGCCCTATCTACGCCCATATAGATATCGATCCTATTGCGCCAGCGGGTATGCATTTTATCCTTAACCAAATATATTTGGGAGGAGGTGTCGATCCTTACTATGGTATTATGTTTTAGCCCCTTACGGATCAAATCCCTTGAAACCGCTATGCATTTCATACCAGGTTGTAAACTATCCCCCCAAGCTGAAATATTGGAATGTAGTGCTGTTGTTTGTGAGGCGAGAGAATTATATGCCGTTGCGGTCACCCTAACAGAGTCCCAAACAAGAACCTCTGCATAGTGCTTTTTTTTAGGGGAACAGGAGGTAATATACAAGGTCGCAACTACAGTAATACAAGCGATTAAAAATAAATACAAATTGGAGATAGTCTTTTGCATATAGTAAAATCAGTTAGGCAGTGGCACATAACTTTCATCATTTTCCATCATTCGAAACGATTTATTCTCCCAAGCTTTTTTTGCGTTCTCTATTTTCTCCTTACTGGAGGAAACAAAATTCCAGTAAATATGGCGTTCTTCTGGCATAGGTGCCCCTCCAAAAAGTATGAGATGTGAGTTAGGATTTAAAATAGTCTTACAGGTATCTTCTACCTTGGAGATTAGAATATTTCCTTTACCAACCACTTCGCCACAGGCAATTATGCTCCCATCAACAATACAAATCCCTATTTCCCCCTTTAAATGATCCTTGGTGTTAAGTTGAAATTCAGAAGTATTCTTAATTTCAATCATGAATAAAGGAGAATGGGCGGGAACTGGTGAAACTCTACCATATCCTTCCCCAGCTATTAATTTAAAATTGGCGCTCCCCTCCTGCCATTGCGGAAGTTCAGTCGCTCCAATATGATAAAATTCAGGGGAACAATCTTCCAATATTTTTGGCAAAGCAATCCATATCTGATACCCATGGGCGGTAAATGAATGCCCATTTCTGAGATCGCTGGGGGTGCGTTCTGAGTGGGAAACACCTTTGCCAGCGACCATCAAATTTACGGAACCTGGTGTAATACGCTGTTGGGTCCCTATACTGTCCTCATGAAATATATCTCCTTCCAGCATGTAGGTTAGTGTGGAGAGTCCGATATGTGGATGTTGATCTACATCCATATATTTAGTAGGGCCCAGCTGGGTTGGCCCCATATGGTCTATAAAAACAAAGGGGCCGATCATTCTTTTTTTGCGAAAGGGAATCAATCTTCCTACCAAGAAATCACCAATATCCCTACTTCTTTCGGCTATGATCAAACCAAGGTTGGACATAAAAACAAAGCTATATTTTTCCTAAAGTTACAATAATTCTCAAGCAAAGATTTATTTTTAAAAATCCTTAATTATCCTTTCCATGAAAGTTTTTAAAAGAATTGTCCTTGCTCTTTTTATTGCGCTCACCGTTGTTTTGGCCTTCAATTATTCCAAACTGAACATTATATCTGGCTATGCCGCGAAAAATATGGCCTCAAGTGTTTTTATAGCTGATAGATCGCCCGAATCCGTTGATAAGAACGATAATAATGTTCCCTTGATAAAACTGGCGAAATCGGAAGTTGATAATGATGAAAAAACTGCGTCATCCTCTGTTTTTGGATTTATGGAGAGAAAAGCGGTCTACCGGGAAGGACTAGGTAGTGTCCTTGTCAATGATACCTATGATTACACTTTAAAACCATTACTTCCAAAACGTCTAACCCTCAAAAACGGACTTCCTTTCCCTTATGGCAATAATGGAAAAAAAGATACCGTGTTTGCCAATGTTGACTATCTTCAATTGGAAAGAGCAATCAATAGCGCTTTTTCAGAGCCGGAATTAAAAAAAACAAGGACAGTCTTGGTGGCTTATAAGAATGAGATCATTGCTGAACATTATGTCGAGGGATTTACCCCTACCACTCCTATTTTGGGCTGGTCTATGACCAAAAGCATCTTGGCAACACTCTACGGAATATTGGAATACCAAGGGAAATTGAAGGTCAATGATCCAGCTCCTATGACCGCTTGGCAAAAGGATGAACGTAAACACATTTCCATAAATCATTTATTGCGGATGCAAAGCGGGTTGGAATGGGAAGAGGATTATGGCAAAATATCTGATGTGACCAAAATGTTGTTTTTGGAGTCGAATATGACGCAATCCCAACAGATAAAAAAGGCCATTGCAAAACCTTCGGAAATCTGGAACTATTCTTCAGGCACATCAAATCTTTTGTCTGGATTGTTGCAAAACTATATTGGTGACAGGCAGGCTTATCTAGACTTTCCCTATCAGTCTTTGATAGATAGAATAGGTATGCATTCGATGATTATCGAAACCGATATGAAAAATAATTTTGTAGGTTCGTCCTATGCTTGGGCAAATACAAGGGATTGGGCAAAATTTGGGCTATTGTATCTAAATAATGGAAGTTGGAGGGGAGATCAACTTTTTGCTGAGGATTGGGTGCGATATATTACCAAGCCAACTGCTGATTCCGATGGTACCTACGGGGCGCACTTTTGGTTGAATGCGGGAGGTAAATACCCAGATGTTCCAAGGGACCTGTATTCTGCAAACGGCTATGGGGGTCAATATGTTTTTATTATCCCCTCCAAGGACTTGGTAGTAGTGCGCACGGGATTGGCAGAAGGCCCAATATTTAATGTAAATGAATTTTTAGCGCAAATTATTGCATCTATTAAGTGATATAGATGTACCCTAAACATGGAACAGTACCTGGACAGGGAACATAAATACATAAAGATTGCACTTGTAAAAAAAATTATACTAGCCAACCTATAATTTGTTTGCGGACATTAAGCCAAAATAAATAGGAAGCAGGTGATGTTTTATCTGCACTTTCAGATAGCTGGAACAAATTTCTTTCAAAGGTCAATATCTCATCATCCTTAACGAGACCTTCCCCTAGGTCATGATAGGCCATGGACCAATCATTGAAGTTTCTTTTAGGGATAAAGCCTTCCCATAATAGATTTACATGGTGATGCCGTTCGTCTTTCTCTATATTTTGATAGAGATTTTGAATATTTTTGGAATCACCCTCGATTATTTGAACGAAGATATTATTGTGAAACACCAAGCAACCTGAGATCCCGAATATTTGGTTGTTGGTACGCGACGTTTTCAAAATCTCAAATATTTTGATGCTATCCATATCATTTTTCGCTTTAGAACTGTAGACAAGTTCATACATCGTTGGAGTATTTGGGGAATATACTTCTTTAAGTTACCTAGAAACACCCGAGAATTTAGGATACCTCTCTAAGGTACGAAATTTTCGAATGACCATAGAAGTCCATATCAGCAATAATTTGAGGTAGATTAAGTAGTCCAACTTAGACCAACCATACTATAATTTGAATCGATATAATGAGCCAAATCAGAAGTGAATCTGTCAACTGCCTATTCGGGTTATTAAGGTCATGTTATTAGGTTTTACTTCTTAGAAAAATATTTTTTCATGGGTTGGAAATAATGTTCGTCCCACCCTTTTTTGTAATGCTCCCCACTGTCGGGAACTTTGGTATGAGTAAGTGTCAATTCCGTACCTCCAACTTGCTCTTTAAGTATTACTTCAATCTGTGAATCTTCTTCATGGGGCTCAAATTGCGAAGATCTCCAAGATTGTACGATTCTCTTATTTTCTTCCAAGAGTAGATTTTTCCCATTGAGATAGCCATCCCATGCAGTAAAAGCTCCTCTAACTTTATTAGAGGCAGTGGCCTTGCCTCCAGTCATAGCAGTATGCCCTTCACTATTCAGCCAGGCATTATAAATGTCATTTGCAGGGGCGTCCAAGGTTGTTTTTAGTGTGAATTCCACGGCATTTTATTTTTTCCAATTCTACTTTAATCTATATGAAACAGATAATAATTTCAATTTCTCACTTTAATTTAATGAATAAAAGACTTGGAATAAAGCAACTATACGTGTAAATAATAGTGAAATACTAAATTATATAGTCAAAAAAGCAATCCCCACCACAAGTAAGGACCACTTCACAACAATAATTTTACAAAATGCTAAATGGAGGGTACTTTAGCAGTGTAGATAAGTAATAAAAAATTTCATTTTCATATAGTGTTCTCGTAAAAAGGGCTTCGTCTTAAATGATGGGGCCTTTTTTAATGCCCTAACATTTAGTTTAGGATCAAGGTTTTTAGCCTTTGCCGAAAGCCTCTATGATTGGCGTTGCCCTAATCTTGTCTGATTCCAAGATAAAGAGTCTAATGCCACCATAGGAACCACCTCCAAAACCGGAGACGCGAGCAGATTCCTTTTCGTTCTTTACCAAGGTGCCTATGCCCTTTTCCTCCAATAACCCTTTTAAAAGGATAATGTCAACCTCACTCCCAGTAAAGACGCTTACATAATTGTTTTTTCTTTCCATATGATGCTATTTATTCAACGATAATGGTTTCCGCATTGTACATAAAGGAGTCTTTCATTTTCTCCAGACGATTGTCAAACTTGGTTCCAAACATGATATATTGGCATTTTTCTATACTTTCCGGGATACGGATCACATCGGAATAATCACTTGCCTTCACCAAAAACTCTGAATCTTCCACCATAAATAATTTTAACTGCCCTAGATGTATCCCGTTCAGATAAAAAATCCGACTTAATTTTTTAGGGGTAGCGATTACTATATCGGTTCCAAGATAGATTTCTTCGCGTTGCAATTCTATATTGTGTTCTTCATAGGCGCAGTACACTCTTAAATCCGTCCCATAGGTATAGGGCTTAAATTTTTCTGCGAGCTCCAAAGCTGATACCTTATCCTTTACATAGATCAATGCCCTTGGAGAATCTTCAAAGGCCGCAGCACCCAGTTTCTGAATTGTAGCGATGATCATGGCTGTGGTCTTTCCATCTCCTTTTGGAGCTATGGCAAAAAGGCTGGCTCCTCCCTTTATTTTTGAAATCACCTTTTTTTGAAAAGATGTAGGGGCAGTAATCCCTATGCGTGCAATATTTTCTTTTAAAGTGGGATGTATTTTTTTAAATGACATAAATAGTAATGTTATTAAGTTGCGATTCTAACCATTTTAAGAGCTATTGAATTCAAGTACATATCTAAATTATGTTGCCCTACCACATAAAGGCAAGGGTTCACAACATTAATTTCATGATCGTTCCAAATGTAGCTACTTTGGTAGTGTACAAAAACAGAATAAGAATTTTTCATTTTCATATAGTGTTCTCGTAAAAGGACTTTGTCTTCTCAGGCAAGGTCCTTTTTTAATTTAATAATGTTCTAGTAAGAGAACGTATTATGGAAGCCATTTGTTTTTTCCAAAATCTGGCTTGCGCTTTTCAAGAAATGCATTTCTGCCTTCCTTCGCCTCATCGGTCATATAGGCCAATCTTGTAGCCTCCCCTGCAAACACTTGCTGTCCTACCATGCCATCATCGGTTAGATTCATGGCAAATTTCAACATTTTAATGGACGTAGGTGATTTTGCCAGAATTTCCTGTGCCCATTCAAAGGCGGTATCCTCCAGTTCCTCATGCGGGACAACTGCATTTACCATGCCCATTTCAAAGGCCGCTTGTGCTGTGTAGCTCCTTCCTAAGAAGAATATCTCCCTAGCCTTTTTTTGTCCTACCATTTTTGCCAAATAAGCAGAACCATAGCCCCCATCAAAACTGGTGACATCGGCATCTGTCTGTTTAAAAATAGCGTGTTCCTTGCTGGCAAGGGTGAGGTCGCAGACCACATGGAGACTGTGTCCGCCCCCAACGGCCCATCCGGGGACTACAGCAATGACGACTTTGGGCATAAAACGAATTAATCGTTGTACCTCCAATATATTCAGACGGTGCATCCCGTCTTCCCCCACATATCCCTGCTGTCCCCTCGCTTTTTGGTCTCCGCCGCTGCAAAAAGAATACACCCCATCCTTTGTGGATGGCCCTTCGGCAGAAAGTAGTACTACCCCAATGGAAGTATCTTCCTGAGCATCGTAAAAGGCTTCATAAAGCTCACTTGTGGTTTTGGGTCTAAAGGCGTTCCGTACATTGGGACGGTTAAAAGCGATACGGGCCACCCCATCGCATTTTTTATAGGTTATATCTTCAAATTCCTTGACTACTTTCCAATTGATATCACTCATGACTCTTTGTTAAAAACATTTCCAAAATACAAAAATAAAGCTTAATATACCGATAGTCGCTTAATAGGTCTATTGATTTTTAGCCTCTATCCATTTGGCCATAAATTTGGTGCTTGCCGCGGTATGGTGCATTAACATGGAGCCAATAAAATTAGATGACCTGTGTTCCTTTAGATTATTGATGGTGTCATTAATACGCTGTTCCAAAAGTCCTTCCAACTCATTCCTGTTATATAATTGGTTGATAATGGTCACTCCATTAGCTTGGCATTTTTTCCATACCTCTTTGTTGGTATATAATGCTATCGCATTTTTAGCGAAGGTATCGGCATCATTGGATATTTTTCCGCTCCAAGGAAGTTTGGAATGCATTCCTTCAACACCTATTTCTGTGGTTACATTAGGGGTTCCACACTGCATGGCATCCACCAGTTTTCCCTTTATCCCTGCCCCAAATCGAAGTGGCGCCAAACTTACCCTGGCCAGTCCAATCACTTCCTTGGCATTTGCAGCCCTACCCATGACCAGAAACCCATCTTTTGGTAGATGTAATTGCAGAATACTCTCGGGCAGATAGGCACCATAAATGGTGAGGTTTATAATTGGTAATTGCTTTCGGACCATTGGCCAGATTTCAGTTTTTAACCATCGGATAGCATCAATATTAGGGGTGTGTTTTCCATTTCCTATACAAATAAAATCTTTTCTATTTTCAAATGGCAACCATCGCAATTGATCACTTTCCCCAATGGGGTCCAACATAAACGGCAGATGCAATAACAGCTTTTCATCAATTTTGATTTCCCCTAGCAATAGATCCATTTCATAGCTCGAGATGATCAGGGAAAGATCACATCTATAGATACTGGCAATTTCCCTTTTGGTCATCTCTGCCTGTTTCCAAGCCGCAATCGAAAACGGCTTTTTATTCTTTTGGGCCTCCAAGCGAACGGACCTTAGGGAATGTAGATCTTCCGTATCCAATACTCGAAGGGCATTTGGAGAATGTTTGGCAACACGCCATCCAAATTGCTCTTCTGTGAGGAACCGATCAAACAGTACAATATTTGGATCCAATTCCTGGATAAATTGGTCAAATCCAGAATCATTCAACTTAATTTTTACCTTCATTATGCCAAAGGCTCCCAGATCCATGGAGAATTCGGACTCTTGGGCCGTTGAGGCAAAGGTGATGTGATAATTGTTTCCTTTACAGAAAAGCAATAGTTGAAGCATTCTAGATCCCGCAGCAGTTGAATGTGGTTCGGGCCAGACAAAACCGATGATCAGTATTTTTTTTGGTGCCAAAATAGCGGTCATGGTCTACATTTTCGAAGCAAATTTTTTGGAGATCCTGGACCGAAGCTTACGCTCGTAATCTTCCTCCAACCACTCTTTATAATTTTTGGTATTGTTCATTATGCAATAGGAATAGAGGCGCACCCTGTAGGCAATCTCCTCCTTTAACTGTTTTGCCAAGATACGGGCATCAAATATATCCTCGCTATTTTCAACACATATTTGGGCGTGCTGTTCTATGCTTTTTTCCAAAACAGTCTTGGATTTTAGACCTTGGGCAAAAACTTTCTTATACTCTTCTTTTACATCAAAGTCCATGGTGGTAGAATTGGAAAACTTATCCCTTAATTTTTGGGGCATTTCATAGACAAAGTCCCGCTCAATATCTTCATCATTTCTAATGTTCTCAAGGAAAAAATCAGGAAAATGAAAAATTTCCTTCCAATCCATGGGGGCATCCCACATTCCAAACCTAGCAACATTGTTTCCTAGATCAATAACGGTAAACTCATCTTTATGGGGCAATATCCTGGATCCCCTACCAATCATTTGGAAATAAAGGGTTAGTGATTTGGTGGCCCTGTTCAGAATAATTGTTTCCACGGTAGGCTCATCAAAGCCTGTTGTCAAAATACTGACCGAGGTCAATATGGCGTCTGGAGTATTTGAAAACCATTTTAAGATATCTTTCCGCTCTGAAGCGGTATTCTTGTTGTCCAGATGTTTTATCTTATACCCTGCCTTTTTAAAGGTCTCATATACGTATTTTGACGTATTGATACCGTTATTGAAAATTAAGGTCTTGGTACCCTTGGCAAGCTCTTCATAAGACCCTAAAAGCTTGCTCTGCATACTTAAATTACCGTAAAGTTCGTCCGAAGATTTAACGGTGTAATCCCCATGGATGCCCAACTTAAGGGTTTTGAGGCTCACATCACTGTTGTACATATTTGCCCGGGCCAAAAACTTTTTATCGATCAGATTGCTGATAGACTCTCCCATGATCAATTTTTGGTAATTGTCCTTCATGGGAAGCTTAATATTGGAACTCAACGGGGTTGCCGTAACTCCAAGGATGGTAGAATTTTTAAAGTATTTAAATAGTTTTCTGAAAGAATTGTAATGTGCCTCATCTATGATGACCAGGCCAATGTTCTTTATCTCAACCTTGTCTTCTTGAAGCCGGTTGTTCAAGGTCTCCACCATGGCCACAAAGCACATAAACTCATCCTGGTCTATAAGTTCCTTGACGTCGCTATTGATGATTTTGTTCTTAACCCCGAAGCCCTTGAGCATTTTAGATGTTTGTGAACTAAGCTCTATCCTATGGGTCAACACTACTACTTTTTTTTGTGTCTCCTTAATGTACCTCTTTGCTATCTCCGAAAAAACGACGGTCTTTCCTCCGCCTGTGGGTAGTTGGTACAACAAATTGGAACCGTCTGTGGATTCTTCCAAATGTTTAAAAATGGTGTTGAGATCCTCTAGCTGATAATCATATAGGGTCTTTTCTACTTGTTCTTTTTTAATCTCCAATAGGATGCAATGGTTTTTGGGGTTCTTACATTTTGATGTTTAGGGAACCTTTCAAAATTAGCAGTTTTTTGCCCTTTAAAGAAATTTAAACCCTAGAAATATCAAATTTTAATATCCTTTGGAGACCGATACCACGTTCATTAACTGCTTTCCCTTTGTCAATCTACTGTAATTTTCCAAAATTTGGGGAACTATGGAACTCGGGGAGGAAATACTTGCAATATGTGGGGTAATATTGATTTTGGGATGCCCCCAGAACGGGTGGTCCTCTGGCAACGGTTCTTGTGAGAAGACATCCAGGCTTGCCCCTGACAAATGACCGCTGTTGACCATATGGAGAAGATCTGTTTCCACTAAATGTCCACCCCTTGCTACATTGATGACATAGGCGTCCTTAGGTAGCTTCCTGAATAATTCCCTATTCAGTATATTTTTGGTATCCTTGGTCAAAGGCAGTAAACAGACCAAAATGGATGTGGAGGCTAAAAATCGGGGAAGTTCCTTTTGACCCATAAAAGTTACTATACCTTCCTTTTTGGAATTTGCCCAACCTTGAACTTCGAATCCCAAATGTTGTAGGTCCTTGGCAAGGGTACTCCCCAACTCCCCCAGTCCCATGACTCCTATGGTTACATCTTTTTTGCGTAGATACTCTTTTCTTGTCCAACTCTTTTGTGATTCTTGTTGCCCATAGAGCGCCAAGTTTTTTAAATGTGCGAAGATACAGGCAACTACAAACTCGGACATATCACTGGCAAGCATAGGGTCAACCACTCTGGTAATGGCCATTTTCTCCGACACATTAGGATCAGCCATGATAAAATCAACCCCTGCTCCCATAGAAGCAACACATTTTAAGTTCGGATACTGCTTAAGGGAATCTCTAGGATGCTGCCAAACCAACGCCATGGTAATAGCCTCTTTTGGGTGTTCTTCCCCAAATTCATAGATAGGAACGTCATGGGATTCATTTAAAAGAATGTCCTTCCATTGGGAAGCTTTTCCGTCCTGTCTAATAATAACTATAGCCATATTTAATCGATTATATCCAATGCCCTTGAAAATTCATCTTCATTGGGCCACTTTTGATTTTGGGTGGTTTCAAATACTTTTACGATCCGGCCTTTAAAGTCAGACAATAGGGCATTAATAGCGATATATTGGACTGCCTCCGTAAAAGAGTTGAGCATACTCTTATAAAATGCATCCGGAACATTTTTATCTGCTGAAAAAGCTTGGGCAATCTCCACATTGTACAACATTACATCAGCAACCAATCTAGGCTCTACTCCCAATTTTATAAAATGTTTGATGAATTTCTGGGCTACTGATCTTCTTGCTTTGGGACGTTTGCGCTTTACAGGAAAATACTCGTTGGATATTTTCACCTTTGCTTCTTGTACCATTTTGTCCTCCTTAGGATTGAAGACAAAATCATAATATTCCTTTACTACGGGAAACCTTTCATATAGGTCCATCAGCTGTTCCGCTAATTCCTCTTGCTTTAATTCTGCAAGATATTTCTTTAAGGCCCTTTTACTCATAGTTTTTTAATGCCGACATTTGTTCCACCAAAAGTAATGTTTGATTAAATAATCCAAACATATTTTAGGGTAATTCCATTGAAACCTTAAATCTTTCTTAAAAAGAGGCGTTAAATGACTATGTTTTTTGGTTTATCCATAAAAAAAATGTATCATATAGACTTGTAAACTTTCAAAAACAAAAATTCATATATGAGGCAACTAAAGATTATCAAGCAGGTAACAAACAGGGAATCAAAATCATTGGATAAGTACTTGCAAGATATCAGTAAAATTGATATGATTACCGCAAATGAAGAAGTGGAGCTTGCACAGAAAATAAGAGCGGGTGATCAAGTAGCCTTAAACAAATTAACTACTGCAAATTTAAGATTTGTTGTTTCCGTAGCCAAACAATATCAAAATCAAGGGTTAAAATTACCTGATTTAATCAACGAGGGAAATGTTGGACTGGTAAAAGCAGCAAAACGTTTTGATGAGACCAGGGGATTTAAATTTATTTCCTATGCCGTTTGGTGGATCAGACAATCCATTCTTCAGGCGTTGGCAGAACAATCCAGAATTGTACGATTGCCCCTGAATAAAATTGGATCTATAAATAAGATCAAAAAGGCATTTTCCTACTTGGAACAAGCCCATGAGCGTCCACCATCTGCTGAGGAAATAGCTAAGGAGCTGGATCTTTCTGTAAGCGAGGTAAAGCAGTCCATGAAAAACTCTGGGAGACATGTAAGTATGGATGCCCCTTTAATTGAGGGTGAAAATTCTAACTTATACGATGTACTTCGTTCTGGAGAATCTCCCAATCCAGATAAAAAACTATTACTGCAATCGTTGAACACAGAAATCAATAGGGCCCTGGAAACACTTTCGCAAAGGGAGGCCGATGTAGTAAAACTATATTACGGGATTGGAGACCAACATTCCATGACCTTGGCCGAAATAGGACAGACTTTTGATCTGACCAGGGAAAGGGTAAGACAAATAAGGGAAAAGGCCATTAGAAAGCTTAGACACAATTCTAGAAGTAAGATCCTTAAGACTTATTTGGGATAGTTGTTTTATTGAATGTTTTTACATAAAAAAAGGAGCACCTTATCGGGTGCTCCTTTTTTTAGTGGCCCTTATAGGCCACTATGAATACTTCAACTTACTGATATTGAAGTTGACCAAGATTTCGTTTAAATCTTGCATAAAACTTAAATAAGCTGCGTTGTCTTGATTTTGGTTTGCCATAATTTGGGATTTTAAATAATGATGTTAGTAGACTATAAATAGTCCAGTTCCGCCAATTCGTTTAAACTTAAAATTTCATTTAAATCTTTAAGGAAGATTAAATATTCCTCTCCGTAGGTGTCGTACAACATAATTAAGTTCGGTTTTTAATTAATTTAAACTTGGGACTTTAAATCTATGCAGTAAACTTATTTAAATACCTCTCATGAAAAAAATTTTTGTGGTGAAGGTGCTTTTTTATGTTGTAAAAATAAGTTCCTGTATTGGCTGGGATATTTGATTAGAACATAAATCTGTAGTTGATACCTACTGAAGCCGACCAAACAAACCGTTCCGAATCGAAGACAAGTTCCTGTCTCAACGCCCCTGCTATGACCCTCTTCTGGGAACGTTGGTAAAACGATTTCACCACATGTAAAAGAGATTCGGGCATTAAAAGACAATCCACATCTATACAACCCACATATTTGTTTTCAGATAAGTGCATGCCCGTGTTTAAGGCATCAGACTTCCCTCCGTTCTCTTTATCTATTACCGTAAGCTTAGAAAAGGATCGTTGATTGGATTTATAAACCCCGCGAATTGGTTTTGATTGCCAATTAGGGTCAATTTTTTTATCTATTTTAACAAGGTCATAGGCGGCAATCATCTTTTGCAAAGTGTCATCCTTGCTCCCGTCATTTACAACCATTACCTCATAGTTGACATACTGCAGGGAAAGCAATGAACGTATATTTTCAACTACGGTAAGCCCTTTGTTATATGCGGGAGCTATAATGGTGATGCTTGGCGCCATGGGAGAGGCCATGATTTTGGAAAGATCCCCAAAACTATTTTTATGTTTATAATGAAGTAAATTTCTTGTAGAAAGGTACCCTATAAAGGTGAACAAAATGAACAACACCACGGTAAACACCAAAAACACGATATTTATGTAATCCAGGATGATATTTAAAAGCCCACTATCCATTAAAGATGTCCTTTAGGATAGATGGTATTGAAAGAATCTGAACTAAAAAGGAATTAGCTGCTATGCCCCCCTTTTTTTTAGGTTCATTTTCTGTATTGTTCATCGCAGCTTGATCCTTAAAGGAACCCAATTCAAAATCCACCTCCAAAAGGTCCGAAGATTGTGAAGGACTAATCTCCAGATCATCCAGTAAAAAACAAAAATCCAAAGGCATATTGCCTTTGGTGTTATGGAAATTTTCAACGGTATACATTTTTTCCACTTTCTCTATTGGGATCTCTTCATCCAAGGTGAGGATTACAGAAGAATAATTGGAATCATCCTGTTCCTTGATGATAGTATTAATATCACCATCCATTTTATTTGGGAAGGAGGCACTTTTTTCTTCCAATTGGGTTATGGTCTGTGCTATTTTTTTCTTGAGAACAAGGTCTTGGGTAATCATTAGGGTATTCAGGAAGATTAATTCCTTAGTATCCCCTATTTTTCCTATTTGATCCAATAAAACCAATTTGGTTTCTATATCCGCAGTTTCGAAAAGGGGTTTAAATATACACCGGGCCCTCATCTTTTCAATTTCGAGTACAGCACCCTCTTCCTCTGAATACCAATAGTTTTGATCCGTAATTCCATTTAATATCTTCAGTGCTTTGTCCCTTATTCCCATATTGTCTTCACTGACAATGATCAGTTTTAAGATGGGAATCTCCCTTTCATCACCAACGTCAAATATGGTATCAAGTAATATATTTTTGTCACAATCATCCTTTTTGGAAAATATGTCCTCATAAAAATTATCGTTGGAAGCAGTCCTATCTTTATCTAAACGCAATCCATTAAAATCGGGCTTTGACTTTAGAATGATTTCCTCTTTATCTATCTCAACAAAGTCGTCCAAATCCGGTACGTTCTTTAAGAACTTATCAAATGATTCAAGGTCCAGTGAATAAAGTATTTCATCAGAAATAACTTCTAAATTCATCAAATCCTCCATGCTTAAGCTAAAGGATTCTTTTGCTGGTTTTTCTTTTTTCTCTTCCTTCATGGGTTGTTCAGTTATGTTGCTTTGCAATGATTCTTCAAATTCAGGTGGTCCTGAATAAGGCTCATGTGGTTGTTTGGTTATATCTTCCTCAATGTCTTTTACTAAAATAGGATCTTCTGTAATATTTATTACGGATGGCAGATCTTCCTGTATATCCATTTCAATTGGGTCTGGATCTACTACTTCAAAATGTTCTTCTTCTATTTCTAGGTGCACTTCATCAGGCTTAGATAGGGTTTCTGATGGTTCCGATTCCGATTGCTCTGTAATGTCTTCCAAATCCTCCATTTGGAGGGCGGTTTCAGGTTGCAACATATGAATACAGCTTAAAGCTTTACTTTTAACCACGAAATTAAAAGACTTACGTTCAGCCTTTTTAAGAAAATCTACATCATTCTCACTTCCTAATTCGGTAATCGTATCAAGGATCAAGATTTTACAGTTGACATTGCTATTCCAGAATCCCATTTTAAGCGTGTCCAAAGCTTCCGCAACTCCAAATTTTTGTATACAACTTATAGCTTCTTCCTTAATCTGCTTATTTTTGTGACGCACCAATTGGATCAGCATGGCATTGGCATCATTTTGATCATAAAACTTCAGTAAGCGTAATGCAAATATCACAACGGCCTTGTTGTTTGAGGTCAACCATCGTTTAAATCTAGGAGGCTGAAAATCTTCCCTGTTCCTAAGAATATCCATTAATTTTAATTGTTGCCACTGGGATATTTGATACCTAGTGGTATCTAAAAAATGACCAATTCCTTTGTCTTCTAGGGTGACTGCTGCCATTTCGGCTTGCTTACGAACCGTTCCCCTTTTATCATTGATCAATTTGGCTATAAATCCATAGGATTCCGTAACCCTAATTTGGGTTAATTCCATAATCCCCTGTGAGACAAATTGCCAGCGATAGCTCTCAAGCTTTTCATAGGCTTTATTGTGGAGGCCCAAATCTTTAAAAAGTTTATATAGACGTTCCAAAGTTTCCCCGGAAACATCCTTTTGTAGGTCGATTAGAATATCTGATAGGATCTGATGGTTGAATTCGTCCTTGATTAAATCTCGTATTTCGATTTTTAAGTGAATGTAATTTTTATGATCTTCCTTTGTTGCATCGTTGGTATCATAAAAAAGAAATTCACTGATCATAGGAGATAGTTGCTTCTTTCGTTCAGAAATCAGTTTCGTTTTAGAAGTGAATTTGTTTCGAAAAAAGAAAATCACCCCAAAATAAACGGTAGCCAATACGAAAAACAATAGCGTTAAATCCCATAAGAGATCCGTATGGATCTTGGGAATATCTAACAGCGCATAGCTTTGTATTGCAAGTTGGCTCATTAAAGGATCAAACTTTTCTTAATTCCCTGGCTACCCTTACCAATAATTCTGTTGGACTTACAGGCTTGGATATAAAATCATTGGCACCGAGCTCAAAAGAGCTCAATACGTTCTCCTCGTTACCTGCTGAGGAAATTATAATGATGGGGATTGCAAGGGCCAATTGATTTCTTACAAAATCAATAAGCTCCAAGCCCGACAAATAGGACATCATAATATCGTTTACAATGATATAGGGAATGGCTTCAGAGAGCATCTCCTTTACTTGCTTTCCATCATTTGCTCTTATTACAATGTAGCCAGCCTTCTCCAGTCGGAAAGTCAATAGGGAAGCCAGTAATTCGTCATCTTCGGCCAGTAAAAGTTTTTTCTTGTCCATTTTTGGGGAATGGTTGCGTTTTTATTTTAGATTCTTCATCTCAATTTCAATTGCGTTTATAACAATAGGGTATTCTTCAAGGAAACAGTCATATAAAAATTCCAAGTACTTCAAGTCCTTGTCGGTGACACAGGTTTTATGTATTTGCAAGACTATGGAATGCAAGCTGAACGTTTGCATCATAGCCAATCCGGATTTCATTTTATGGGCTGCAAATTGAATATTTTCATAATCTTCTAGCTTTAGGTGATGTTTTACATTGCCAATAAATTCAAGTGCATTTTGTTTGTAGAGTGACACTAGTTCCTCTAAAAGATCCACTTCACCCATACAATCCTCCAAAATAATTTTAAGATCAATTTTAGTCGTCTTATTATCCTTAAATTCTGTTAATGGGTTTATCAACTTGGAGTCTACCTTATACGTCATCTTCATATCTGCCTTATTGGTGGTTAATTTCAACAATAATTCATCTGGGCTGTAAGGTTTAAGGATATAGTCATTGATACCGTTGTCCTGACATTGTTCCTTGTCCTTGATAGAAAAGTCAGCTGTTAAGGCAATTACAGGTATTTGACTTACATAGGTATTCTTGCTTCTCCTTATTCTACGGGTCACTTCAAACCCATCCATAACCGGCATCCTAAGATCCATAAAAACAAAATCTATTTTGTTTTTTTCCAATATACTAAGACCATAAAGGGCATTGTCAGTAACATATACCAGACAACCCCAACTTTTTAATCTTTGTTCAATAAGCTTCTGATTGAGAAGGTTGTCCTCAAATACTAGGATTTGCATGCCCTTAACAAGGTCCTTCCTATTATGTATGTTTGCTTTGTGAAGCTGATCTTTTTCTTTATTAAGATCGGTTCCAACGAGAAAAGGAAGTTTGAAGTTAAAGGTAGTTCCAATACCTAAAGTACTGGAAACATTAATAGTACCATTAATGTTCTCTATTATTTGTTTAACTATACTCAAACCCAAACCAGAACCTCCATACTTCTTATAAGTGTCTTGTTCAGCTTGTCTAAAGGCGTCAAAAATATGTTCAAGATGATCTTCGGATATTCCTATGCCAGTATCAATAATATCAAACTCCAACGTGACCTCCTTTTTAGTTTGTTTTATGGAATTGATTTTAAGGTGGATATCGCCCTTGTTCACAAATTTTATGGCATTACCAATAAGATTTAATAGTATTTGGGATAGTTTGGAAGGGTCTCCCACCAACATCTCTGGTATTTTGGTGTCCATATCAACCTCCAATTTCACCTCTTTATCCATGATGAGGGTGTTGCAGAGGTACATGACATCCCTGACCAAACTGTAAAAATTAAAATTTACAGATTCAAAATGCTCTAGACCAGCAGAAAGTTTGGAGTATTCCAAAAGTTCGTTGATAATGTCCATGAGGTTGTAGGAAGCTGACTGAATAGCGGAAACATGTTCTTTTTGTTCTTCCGTAAGTTCACTTTCCCTTAATAAATCGGTAAAACCAATGATTCCATTGAGAGGTGTCCTTATTTCATGGCTGACCTTGGCAACCAATAGTTCTCCGTTACTATTTTGGTCATTGTTGGCTAACATTTTTGAAGCCTCTTTTTTGGAATTCATGTCCATTTCCGCTTCTTCAACACCATAACTAGCGGAAGATTTGGAAGTGACAGTTGCAACCAGTTTTTCTTCGATGCTACTTTTTAGGGAATTGAATGATTTTTTTAATTGTGTTGCCTCTTCAGTGGTCAATTTTTCAAAAGAAAGATTGCTCAGCTTAGATTCCAAGTCGGTTAAACGAAAAGTTAGGTCTTTAGATTTCAAAGAGTAATGGATTTGGGTTTCTTGACATAATGACACTCATTTAAAATTAAAATGCCAATTAAAGTCTTTAGTTTGGTTGTTTAAATGTCACCATTATATACAGTTTGGGCAATTAAATGTTATCTACCCTTCCGATTGTGTTGTCAAATCGCTTTATTTGTAGGTATAAAAACAATTATCATGAAGCATTTTATCGTATTTATTTGCCTTTCAACCTTGATTTCCTGTAATGGGCGGAAAAAGGAAATGGTCGAAAGTAATTTGGAAAAGGCTCAAAGAATTCACCAAAAAGTGATTACGATAGACACCCATAACGACATAAATGTCAATAATTTTACGGACAGCATCAATTACACACAAAATCTGGATACCCAGGTAAATTTACCAAAAATGAAGGAAGGTGGATTGGACGTTTCTTGGCTTATTGTCTATACGGGACAGGATTCCCTGAATGCCCAGGGATATGAAAAAGCATCAAAAAATGCGATGTCAAAATTTGAGGCCATCCACCGCCTATGCGAAGTTATTGCACCTGATAAAATTGAATTGGCATTGACCTCTGATGATGTTCGTCGTATTTCCGGAGCAGGAAAGAAAGTTGCCATGATCGGAGTGGAGAATGCCTATCCCATCGGGGAGGACCTTACTAATTTTGAAAAATACCATAAGCTTGGGGCAAGATACATTTCTCTTTCACATAATGGACATAGTCAATTTTGTGATTCCAATACCGGAGAAAAAGATAGCATATGGTTATACAATGGTTTAAGTAAACTAGGCGAAAAAGCTGTAATTGAAATGAATAGACTAGGAATCATGATAGATGTTTCCCACCCATCAAAATCCTCTATGGAGCAAATGGTAGCCCTTTCCAAAGCGCCTATTATAGCCTCACATTCATCGGCCAGAACCCTTTGTGACCACAGCCGTAATTTGGATGATGAGCAGTTATTGTTATTAAAAAAGAATGGCGGGGTCGTACAGACCGTTGCCTTTAGCTCTTATTTAAATACGGATAAACATGAGACTAGAGCAGCATTTATGAAGGACCTCTATTCAAAAATAGCAGATTCTTTAGAAATTGATTGGTATGAAAGATCCCAATTGGCCGATTTGTCAGATGTTCAAAGGGCTGCATTCATGGCTGATTATCCTAAAGTTATAAAAGTGGCTAAGATCAAGGCTTCCATGCATGAAAATGCACCTGAAGCTGTAAACGTGGCCGATTTTGCAGATCACATTGATTATTTGGTAAAATTAATAGGGATAGACCATGTAGGGATTAGCTCTGATTTTGACGGTGGTGGTGGTATCGAAGGATGGGAGGATGCTTCGGAAACCTTTAACGTGACCTTTGAATTGGTAAAAAGGGGCTATTCCGAAGAAGATATTGAAAAACTATGGGGCGGAAACCTTTTAAGGGTTTTGGATGAAGTCCAGGCCGTATCAAAAAACTGGGCCGAAAATTAATTATCGGCCGCTAGTCTATCTTTTACATATTCTATCTTGGTTTTACCATGGGATGCCGGTTTGCCGTCTTGACCTAGGTTTACCATAATGATATTGTCAACCGTAACTATCGTTTCGCGGGTCATCTTATTGCGGACCTCACAATTGAGGGTCAATGATGACTTCCCAAATTTCACTACTTCTATACCTATTTCAACAATGTCACCTTTTACGGCAGTGCTCATGAAATTAATTTCTGACATGTATTTGGTAACTACCTTTTTGCTTTCTAACTGAATTATACTGTAAAGAGCGGCTTCTTCATCAATCCAGGCCAGTAACCTGCCTCCAAATAGAGTCTCATTGGCATTTAAATCTTCGGGTTTCACCCATTTTCTAGTATGAAATCTCATAATTCCTTATTTGTATCCAAAATTAGTCGACTTTCTCCTTTAAAAAAAACACAAAATTGGAATTAGATGCGGAAATATGAATATGGGATTTTTAGGCCTTGATGTAGACTAAATTGACAAAATCAATAAGTGAAAATTATCATTTTTAATAAGGTTAAAAATTTAAGAGAGCTAGATTGGATTCCTGTAACTATTTAACTGGTAAATCCTTAAGACGTTAAAAAATTAAGAAATTTTCGCAAATAGCTGTAACAATACCTGAAAATAACTACTAATTATAAACTATAACTTAAAATCTAATGGAAATGAAGACATTAAAAATCAGTTTAGCTGCCTTGCTTTTTTCTTTTTTGGTGCCATCACAGGCCCAAACAGCTGACGATATTCTGGCCAATTATTTTGAGAATATTGGAGGCTTGGAAAAAATGAAAAGTATTAAAGGTGTAAAGATGACTGCCAAGATTAGTCAAGGTGGAATGGAAATACCTTTGGAAATATTGCAATTGAACGATGGGCGACAAATGACGGTCATCAGTTTTCAAGGAAAAGAAATCAAACAAGGGGTATTTGACGGCAATACACTTTGGAGCCATAATTTTATGACCATGAAGGCGGAGAAAAGTGATGCGGAAGCTACTGCCAACTTCAAATTAAATTCCAATGATTTTCCTGATTCATTTATAGATTACAAGGAAAAGGGGTATACAGTTGAATTAATGGGCAAAGAAACTATGGACGGTGCGGAAACGTTCAAAATTAAACTGGTAAAAGAGCCAATAATGATAGATGGTAATCAAGAAGATGATGTTTCCTTCTACTATTTCGATACTGAAAATTTTGTACCTATAGCCGTGCAATCTGAAGTTAAGTCAGGTCCGGGTAAAGGAATGACTTCCGAAGTCACCATGAGTGACTACCAAGAAGTTGAGGGTATATACTTTCCTTTTTCCATGATCCAAGGCGTTAAAGGGCAACCTGGCAGTCCATTGACCATTGAGAGCATTGTCCTTAACCCTTCCGTAGAAGATGGGGCTTTCGCTTTTCCCGATGAAATAACAGAGGATAAATAATCTAACAATAACACAAAAGACTCTTTTTTAAGGGTCTTTTTTATTTAAAGCTGATACCAAATGAAAAAATCGATATACAACCTTTTAGTTGTGGCAATGCTCATTCCGTTTGTTGGACTTGCCCAAGAAACAAAAACCAATAATGGCAAAGAAATTTTTGGAGATATAACAGCAAGGCATATTGGTCCTGCCCTTATGAGTGGTCGTATCAATGATATAGAAGTGCACCCCACCAACAGTCGCATAATCTATGCGGGCACAGCAGGTGGAGGGGTTTGGAAATCCAATGATGCCGGGATGACCTTTAATCCAATTTTTGATGAATACTGTCAGTCCATAGGTACGGTAACATTGGACCCCAATGACCCCGACAATACTATTTATGTGGGAACGGGGGAAACATGGACAAGAAATAGTGTTTCCATAGGAGATGGACTATATAAGTCGATCGATGGAGGTACCAATTGGAATAAAATTGGATTTAAGTCTTCCGAGCGTATCGCTAGTATTATTGTTAACCCAAAAAATTCCAATGAAATCTATGTAGGTGTTTTAGGAGCCTTATGGGGAGATAGTGACGAAAGAGGAGTCTATAAATCCAAGGACGCGGGAGTAACATGGGAGAAGCTCCTTTATGTTAATGCCAAGACCGGTTGCGCTGATCTGTCCATGGACCCTAAAGATCCCAATACGCTATATGCCTCCATGTGGGAATTTAGGCGCACAGGGTGGTCTTTTGAATCTGGAGGCAGTAATAGTGCCCTATATAAGTCCATAGATGGGGGAACTACATGGAAAAAAATACACAATGGCTTTCCGGAAGGTAATTTGGGCCGATTGGGAATAGCAATTGCACCTTCAAAACCAAGTGTACTTTACACCGTAATAGAAGCAGAAAAGGATGAAAAGAAAGGATTGTATCGCAGTGATGATGCTGGAGAATCTTGGGAACAGTTAAACAATGATTTCGGAATAACCGTTAGACCATTTTATTTTTCAAGAATTATAGTGGATCCAAGAGATGAAAATGTCGTTGTCAAAGGAGGGCTCAGTGGTTCAATTTCAAGGGATGGCGGCAAAACTTTTAAGAATCTTGGCAATATGCACAGCGACATCCATGATTTTGCCTTTGGTATCAAAGATTCTGATATCCTATATGTTGGCACGGATGGTGGCGTTTACCGCTCCTGGAATGGAGGGAATACTATGGAAATTGTAGAGAATCTACCCCTTTCTCAATTTTATCATGTTAGTGTGGACAATGAAGAACCTTACAATGTCTACGGGGGATTACAGGATAATGGCTCCTGGTATGGCCCTTCCAGTTCCCCGGGGGGAGTGGAGGCTAGGGATTGGAATTCTGTTGGCTACGGGGATGGATTTAGAGTTTTAAAACATCCGTCCAAAAATATTATTTATTCCGAAATGCAAGGAGCAGAAAACGTTTGGCGCTATGATGTGGACAGAAACCTGACCAAGACCATACAGCCACTGCCAACAACAGAAACGCCCAAATTGCGATTTAATTGGAATGCCCCAATGGCGGTTAGCGAGCATCAGCCCGACCGTTTTTACATGGGCAGCCAATTTCTTCACAAATCAGAGGATATGGGGGACACTTGGCAGATCATCTCCCCTGACCTCACCACCAATGATCCAAAAAAGCAAAATCAGGAAAATTCTGGAGGACTATCCAAGGATAATTCTGGAGCCGAAAACCATACCACTATTTTCACAATTGCAGAGTCCCCAATAGACGACAAGGTCATTTGGGTAGGCACGGATGATGGGAATGTTCAGGTTACCCAAGATGGCGGGAATACATGGACCAATACGGTAGGTGCTATTATCGGATTGCCAAAAAATACATGGTGCTACCATATAGAGGCCAGCACCTTTAACAAAGGGACCGCTTATGCCGTTTTTGAGGGACATACCAATAATGATATGAAACCTTACGCTTATAAGACTACGGATTTTGGAAAATCGTGGACCAACATCATTACACCGGAAGTTGAAGGCTTTGTCAGGAATATACAAGAGGATTACGTAAATCCGGATCTCTTGTTTTTGGGAACGGAATTTGGACTTTATATCACCATGGACGGCGGTGAAAATTGGTTTAAATTCACGAACAACATGCCTTCGGTGGCAGTACATTTTATTGATTTACAGAAAAGAACGAACGACCTTGTCATGGGAACCCATGGTAGAGGCATTATCATCATTGACGATATTTCACCTTTAAGGGATTTAACGCCTGACGTCTTAGACAAGAATGTACACTTTTTCGCGAACCAGCCGACTGTAATTGATGAACAAGGAGGATTTTCCGGCGGATTTGGTAATGAGACCCAATTTGTGGGACAGAACAAATCAAAGGACGTTCAAATTAAATACTACTTAAAAAAGAGGCATACCTTCGGAAAAATGGCCATGGAGGTACAAGATTTGGAAGGGAACAAGATTATGGAACTAGGGCCTGGTAAATCCAAAGGGATCAATATAGTTAAATGGGGCTATACCCGGAACGTACCTAAAGTTGCCAAAGGCAAAACTTTTAGCTTCGGAGGGTTCACAGCACCCAAAGTTCCGGCCGGCACCTATAAAGTAGTCATGAACAAGGGCAAGGAGACCTTTGAGCACACCTTTGAGCTGGTTTATGACAATAGGTCCCCCCTATCGGCAAGTGACCGGGAGCTTAAAAATGAGACGACCATGAAACTTTATAATATGACCCAAGAACTCGCGTACCTGGTTTATGAAGTGGACGCACTAATCGAGCAATCTAAGGACAACGGAGATTCCAAGTTAACACCTAAATTGAATGCTCTAAAAGAAACCTTGGTCGTTACTACGGGAGATAATTATGTTGGCTCTGCCGAACCACAACTAAGGGAAAAAATGACAGATCTTTACAGTAAGTTGGCAAGTAACTATGATAAACCATCAAAATCGGAATTGGACAACCTAAAGGTTATCTCTGAACGGTTTTCCATCGCAAAAGCTGACTTAGATAAGCTGAAAAAGAAATCCAAGGATTATGAAAGCCTGCAGCTGAAGAGCTTTCAGGATTTTTTAGAAAGTAAGTAAACACTTGTATTCTAAAATTATAAGCCATTGGCCATTTGGTCAATGGCTTTTTTGTTCATAACCCAGTTAAAAACTAATTGGTATATATAAATTATGGGCATTGTTAATGGCTACCTTTATAAAAACTCCGTGAGATGAATAGTAGATCCACTAATCTCTTAAGCCTTCGACCAGAGATTCCTACCGCTAGAATTACAAGTGATATGAGCGAAGATGAACGTTTTCAAAACCAAACACTTCGTCCGATTATCAAATTACAGAACTTTTTGATTATTTCTGTTTTCAAAAATTATATTGGGAAACACAAGAACAGGTTCTATGAGCTTACCCTCCAGAAACGCATGGAATATATTGAAAATGCTGTTCAAAAGGATATTAAGTTCAGGAATTCCTTGAAAGGATTGGTCATAGGCCAATTTACTGTTGAGGAGTACGAATCCTATGTCCGAAATTCATCGGCCTTGAACAAAAGGATGATGAATATGGTCATAGAACGACTAAAAGACCAGATACAGCTACTTGAATTGGCTGCTTTGGTCCAATAAGTTTTCCCCGTTCAAATTGGTGGTGAGTATATCGCTCATAAGATCAAAATAAGGTCTAATGGCCTTAAAGGAATCATTGATGGTATTCTTAAAATCAGGAGAATATACCTCTTGGTCTAAAAAGTTCTTCACAAAAATGAACTGCTTTTTACGGATCAGATCAATATTGGGATCTTCTTTGTCAAATCCCTTTGGTGCTGTTTTGAGCTCCTCCCCTTGAACGTTTCCCCATACGTTTTTAAAGGTAGGGGCATTGATGATTCCCCTTATTTCAGAGGAGTCCAGTTCAAACTCCTTTCTGATCCTTAGGAGATCATCTTTGTTTGGTTCCCAAAAGCCTGCAGCTATAAAGCTTTCGCCCGGTTTTAACCTGATGTAATAACCTCCTCGCAATGTTGCCCCGAGCCTAGAAAAGGATCCTGCAAAGTGCCCTTTGTACGGCGTTTTGTTTTTTGAGAAACGTACATCGCGATAGATGCGGAACATTTTTAATTTTTCAATTTCATCGTGGTCCCCCATGGCTTGCAGTACACTGTTGTAGAAGTCTTTAACTTTGGATTCCAAGGTCTTGAACTGCGTTTTATGTTCCGTAAACCACTCCCTATTATTGTTTTTTTCCAATTCTTTTAAAAAATCGAAGATATCTTTCGTAATCAATGTATTCTGCATGCGACCAAAAGGCTTTAATATTTTACCTTAAAGTTAAACATTTTAGACGCTTTCGTTTGAAATAAAGGTTAATTTTGAACTAATTTAGAACACAATATGGATAAACAATCTATCATAAAAAAAATCATTCAACATAAAAAACAGCCCAATTTAAGATACCGGCTGAAGACGAATGTGGAGAGTTTTACAGATCGGCTTTTTTTTATGCTATTCGACATAGAAACACCTGTAGAAGAAAATTTAGACATTTTGGAATCGGAATTTGATCAGTTGGTGAGCTTGGCATGTTGGGAAATGGATACTCCTTGTAAAAAAGTTTGGAACAACTATATGGCCAAAATACCGGATATTTTGGAAAAGCTCAATTTGGATGCAGAAGCCATCGTGAACTGTGACCCAGCCTCCCTATCCATTGAAGAGGTATATATGGCATATCCCGGCTTTTATGCCATCGCAATTTATCGTTTGGCACATGAACTGTATGAAGAAGGATTTCCTATGGTCCCTCGTTTAATGACGGAATACGCCCATAGACAAACAGGGGTAGACATCAATCCTGGAGCACAAATTGGGGATTCTTTTTTTATAGACCATGCCACTGGGGTAGTCATTGGAGAAACGGCCATAATTAAGAACAATGTAAAAATCTATCAAGGGGTTACCTTGGGAGGTTTATTTGTCGCCAAAAACCTTCAGAATACCAAAAGGCACCCTACCATAGAAAATAATGTTACCATTTATGCCAATGCTACCATTTTAGGGGGTAAAACGGTTATAGGTGAAAATAGTATCATAGGTGGTAACGCTTGGATCACTTCATCCATTCCTCCCAACTCCACGGTTTATCACACTCCGGAGATTAAAATAAAAACGATCTCCAATGGCGCATAGAATAATAGATTTAATTGGGAATACACCATTGGTAGAATCAAGGGTATTGAACCAAAATCCCAATGTCCGTTTGTTTTTTAAAATGGAAGGACATAATCCAGGAGGCAGTGTTAAGGATAGAGCTGCACTGAATATGATTCAAGGCGGACTGGAAAGAGGTGAATTTGACAAAACCTCGAAACTAATTGAAGCTACGAGCGGAAATACCGGCATTGCACTGGCTATGATTGCTGGTATCTATGGTTTGGACATAGAGTTGGTCATGCCAGAGAATTCAACTAAGGAACGGGTTCAGACAATGAGAGCGTATGGGGCTAAGGTCATCCTTACCCCTGCTGATATTGGTATCGAAGGAGCACGGGATTATGCGGAGGATAAGGTTACCAACCAAGGATATATAATGCTCAACCAGTTTGGTAATGACGATAACTGGAAGGCACATTACAAAAGTACGGGGCCGGAAATATGGCGGGATACAGAAGGTGAAATCACACATTTTATTTCCTCTATGGGAACCACGGGAACCATTATGGGCACCTCTACTTATCTAAAGGAGAAAAATCCCAACGTACAAATTGTGGGTGTACAACCTGCGGACGATGCGAAAATTCCCGGAATACGAAAATGGCCTGAAGAATACCTTCCAAAAATCTTCGATAAAAGCAAGGTTGATCAGATTATTGAGGTCACAGAAGAATCTGCCATTATGATGGCCAAAAGATTGGCCAAGGAGGAAGGGATATTCTCTGGGATGAGCAGTGGTGGAGCCACAGTGGCTGCCTTGGAATTGGCCAAATCCCTGGATAAAGGGGTTATTGTTTCCATCATCTGTGATAGGGGCGATCGATATTTATCTTCAGACCTGTTCGATTAAAAAAAGAGCGCTTTGTAGCGCTCTTTTTTTTAATTCCTGAACAGACCACTTAGTAAGGACAGCAAGTATACCAACATAATGATAAAGAAAAGTATTTTTGCTATTCCCTCGGCGACACCTTCCAATCTTCCAAATCCAAGAATTACCTAAATAAGTGCCATCTATAAAAATGCGAAGGTCCAGCGCTATGTCTTTAATGCTTAGGTTTAAGTTATTTACACTAAGTAATTCTATTTCATATATTTATAATCTTCAATATAGAGTTCAATTTCACCTCCATTATCGTCTGTAATTACATAAGCCTCTTTTTTGTTTTTGAGTTTATTCTTATAAATACTCTCACTCTTTACAATTTCCAACTTATCTCCATTATCCACTGCCACCATAATTTCATCATCATTGGTGACCAGGAAAAAATCTGCCTTGTCGTCTGCCCTGTAACGAAATTTTATAATCTCATCATAGGCATTGTCTGAATCGTTGTCAATCTTCACCGTTTTCATCACATTCTTTTTCTGAAATACACGGTCTTGATTTACTTTGTTTTTATCCTCTTCTTCTATTAGGACATCACGTGACACCATGGTTTGAATTTTTACTGAATTTCTTATCAGTTCCCCGTTGGCGTAAACCTCATAGGTTTTCTCCGTAGTTTCTGAAGTCATTTCGCTATTTTCTTGGGCAAGCATAAAGGTTGCCGAAAATAGTAATAGTGTGCTTAATAAAACTTTAATATATTTCATTTGTCTTGTTTTAAAATTAAAAATTCTTTTGGCCAATCATGGGGCTGTTGCCATCATTGGTACTCATCATTTAGGTGGTAATTGATTCCCCATATAGTCAAGGACTATCTTACCGATGCGTCTCTTAATTTTTCTGATTTGTCTTTGTTCCAAGCATCCAACATCCAACTTGTTTTTTCGAGGTTTCTAATGTAGGCCCCTATCAGATCTATGGTCCCTTCATCCCCAATGGAATTTGCCTTATCCAAAACTTTGGCCATCTGCTTGAGTAATAGGCTATGGGAATTCAAAATTTCTTCAACCATTTCCTTATCCGTTAAGGAAATTGTGCTTTCCTCAATGGCCGAAATTTTTAAGTACTCACTGTAATTACTCATTGGATGATATCTCAGTGTTAAAATACGCTCGGCAATTTCATCCACCTTTACTCTGGCATCAGTATATAGCTCTTCGAACTTTTCATGCAGGTCAAAGAAGTTATTTCCTAAAATATTCCAATGAAAGTTTCTCAGTTTCTGATAGTACATATGGTAATCTGCCAATAGCGTGTTAAGTTCCACTACTACAGGCAATAATTTTTCTTCATTAATATTTAAATAGTTCATATTCAATATAAATTTTTAAGATTAAAAAATGTGATTTTTCCTTGGACGGGTAGTCGTTGATGTGCTAATAGTGTATTAGCTGATTGGGCGAATGCCCTGTAAAAGATGTTTGATGAAGTCCAACACTTTTAATATAAAGGGAATACCTGGTTTTGCCAAGGTGTTTAACTGCCTTTAACGGTAATTGGGAAGTATTAACATAATGCGTTGTTAAAGCCAGCGCTTCTTTTTAAAGAAAATTAACATAGCGATAAAAAGGCTTAACATAACGCCCCACACCACAAAATACCCATATTTCCATTGTAGTTCGGGCATATAGGAAAAGTTCATCCCGTAGATTCCTGCAATAAATGTCAGAGGTATAAATATGGATGCCATGATGGTAAGCACCTTCATTACCTCATTCATTTTATTACTAACATTGCTCATATACATCTCCAACAAGCTCATAGACATTTCCCTGTAAATTTGAAGACTTTCATTAATTTCCAGACAGTGATCCATCACATCCTTTAAAAACAGCTTGGTATCCTTTTTTATCAATTGGTTTTCAGATTCTATGAGCCTATTGATCAGTTCCTTTACCGGAAATATCCACCGGCGTATTTTTAAAACCTCCTTTTTGAGATCTTGGATCTTGCGGGCGGTTTGGGGGGTGGGATTGTCATATATCTCTTCCTCCAATTGCTCTATTTTGGCATTGATATTCTCCAAAACCACGAAATAATTATCAATGATGGCATCGAGAAGGGTAAAAAGCAGATAATCTGCTCCCCTACTCCTAATGCGACCCGATTTTGTATGGATACGATCTCTTAACCCATTGAAAACATCCTCTTTTAATTCTTGGAAAACGATCACTGTATTCTCCATTAGAACCAAGGCCACATGCTCTCCCACCAACTCATTGTTGTCATCCAGATAAACCATTTTTAGGACACAGAAAATATAATTTTCATATTCATCAATTTTTGGCCTTTGGTTTGTATTTACGGCATCTTCTAAAATCAGTGAATTAAGCTCAAAGGCCTTACCAAGGTTATCAATATATAATTCATCACTTAATCCAACTACATTGATCCAAGAAGTGGAAGGTGAATTTTTAAAATTTAGAATTTTTTCAATACTGTCAGTATCATATTGTTGAAATGAACCATCGTCATATTCAATAATACTCACATTACTTTTCTCTCCTTCCCTAAGCCCTAGATAGGTCACTGTTCCAGGTGCCTTACCTACTTTTTTATGGGCTCTGGATTGTTTTTTTTGAGTGGTTTTATAAATGGATTTCTTTTTTGACATGCTAGGAGTTTAGTTTTAAAGATAAGGATATGTGAATGAAATAATTATTGAAAATCCAATCTATTCAACAATAGCCCAGAACCTGGGGCAACATAGGACAAAAGGAATTCGCTTTCCGGTTTCAGGGTCTCTTCTATATCCTCGAGGCTGAGTTCTCCTTTTCCCAATAAAATCAAAGCCCCCATGATCATACGCACTTGGTAGCGCATAAATCCATCTGCTACAATATGTAGGGCATAACTTTTTTCTGGAAAAAAATTTGCCGTTAAGATAGTGTTGTCTTGGATTTTACAGCTTATAATGGTTCGGCTGGAGTTGGTATTGTCTTGATGTCTGGTGGTATAGTTGCGAAAATCATGATCCCCAACAAATAGGCCAGCTGCCCTGGACATTAAGTCTAGGTCCAAGTCGTCCAGTATATTGGCAATGAATGGAGCACTGAAGGGATGGTTTTTTTGGCCGAATGAAAATAAATAGACGTATTCCTTCTCCTTACTATTTTGGATGATGTTAAAATCCTTATCGATAGATGTAATAGAAGTTATTCTTATGTCTGGAGGTAAATTCCTATTGAACAGGATTTTGAATTCAACTAGGTCTTCCAAAGGAGCATCGTCCAAAAATAGTTCAAAAGCAGCTTGAAGGGCAGAAACTTTGGCATCTGTTCTGCCCGCTCCCAATATTTTAAACCTACGTTCAGGCAATATGAACTTCAACGTTTTTAGAAGCATACTTTCAATAGTCTTTTGACCAGGCTGTTTCTGCCAACCACTATAGCGGAATCCTAAAAATTGTAATTCAATCACATAATAATTGCGGTCCTTCTGCATGTATCTGTTTTATTGTTGCAAAGGTAAGTTTAAGGTGAAACTTGAACTCAAAATTTAAAATAAGATACAAGACTTTTTTTTTAATATTTTTTGATCGTGATCTCACCACACTTTTTAAGGGTTTCCCAACAATGGCAGTACTTCATTATAAGCTTGGAGCACTGTTTCACAACACATTTTTAGGTGTTCCCAACAACGGCTGCACTTCATCGAAATGTTTGAAATAAATAAATATGAACTGCGTTTTATTTTAGTAACAGGGGGTTCCCCAAGCACCCCGAAACCTACTTAAATGAATATACTACTACGCATTTTTCCATGGAAAATGATCAAGCCATTGTCCATTGTGATATTGATAGCTCTCATCGTTCTTAATTTTTATGGTCTATATACCAATAGGTTCTACTTTTTTAAGTTTGATAACTACATATTTCCATTGCTGACCTTAGCACATTTTGTTTACCTCTATGTCATTTGGTTCAAAGTTAGGGAAAATGAATATCCAGATCCCCAAATGAGGAATTTGGAGTATATCTTATATGTTATCCTGTTCATATATGTGTTTCAAATATTTGACACCATTTACATCCTGTCCAGTTATTCAGATTATGATGCCTCTATAATTCCAGAAACCTTTATACCAATGGGAGCATTGATCGTTACCTTGTATACCTTATTGATTTTTATGACACTGGTTTCCTTTAAGCACCGCAAAGTCCTGGTAGGGGAATATAAATTTATAGGTATGAACGACAATATTGATTCTTGGCAGTAAGCTTCTTTTTATTTATATAATAAACTTCTCGAACAATAAAAAAAGCCCTCTCTAAAAGAAAGGGCCTTTTGTTTTATAGTCCACTAATAAAACTTCCGTAGAGATCCTTAAATTGATATCCCTCGGTAAATCGATGTTTGCTCAATTTTTTATGGGCTACCAATCCCCATAACAGTAATTCCTTTAAAAAGTAACTATCTTCTTTTGAGGCCTCTGGTTGATATTCCTTTATCAATTGATTCAATGGCGGCACACCGTCCAACTCATTTTTATACTCCTTATTTGTGGCATCATCCAATATTTCGAAGCCTTCGCCGTCAAAAAACCAAGAGATCAATTCATCGTAGGGACCAACGGCATCTTTCCTTTCCAATTTGTCAATTTTCGGGAAATACATAGGGAATAATGTTTTAATAGCATCCTCCACTAAAATAGAGGCTACGCCCCCTGCTCCTTCTTGTTCTCCCTCATATACCAATTCTATTTTTCCTGTAATGGAAGGAATGACACCCATAAAGTCGTTTAAACGGATACTAGTGCTGTCTTCCCCGTTTTTCAAGGCTCTTCTCTCTGCAGTGCTCAACAAGTTCTCAAAAGCTGTTATACTCATTCTTGCACTTACCCCACTTTTAGCATCTACATATTCGCTTTCCCGAGCTTCAAAACTGATTTGCTCCAAAAGATCTTTGGCCATGTCAGGTACGAAAACAGCATTGATCTGTCTTTCATCCAATTTGGCCTCCTGTTCCGTAATTTTTCGGGCTGTTTTTATGTCCTCTGGATAGTGGGTCAATATTTGTGATCCAATCCTATCCTTTAATGGGGTCACTATACTCCCCCTATTGGTATAATCTTCTGGATTGGCTGTAAAAACAAACTGTAGGTCCAAGGGTAGGCGCAACTTAAAGCCCCTTATCTGTATATCCCCTTCTTGTAATATGTTGAAAAGGGATACTTGGATCCTCGCTTGTAAATCTGGCAATTCATTGATCACAAAAATACAGCGGTTGGCTCTTGGGATCATTCCAAAATGGATAACCCTGTCGTCCGCATAGGATAATTTGAGATTGGCCGCCTTTATGGGATCCACATCGCCAATTAAATCCGCTACAGTTACGTCTGGGGTAGCCAGTTTTTCATAAAAACGTTCTTCTCTATGCAACCAGAAGATTGGCGTCTCATCCCCTTTGTCCTTAATGAGTTCCGTAGCGTACCTGGACATAGGCTTTAAGGGATCGTCATTGATCTCTGATCCTTCTACAACAGGAATATATTCATCCAAAAGATTGACCATTAATCTTGCCAACCTAGTTTTTGCCTGCCCCCTTAGACCTAACAGGTTAATATTATGCCTAGAAAGAATAGCACGCTCCAGTTCTGGGATCACGGAATTTTCATACCCCCATACCCCAATAAAGGTTTGTTCCTTGTTCTTAATTTTATGTATTAGGTTGTCCCTAAGTTCATCTTTGATCTTTTTTGTTTGGTATCCCGCTTTTTTTAGGGTTCCAAGAGTCGTTATTTCTTTATAGTTCAATTTCATACATTTTTTTAAACACTCCTTATAGGAAGTAATTCGTTATTATCCTTTTAATCTTTTTCTTCTGTTCTGCTCGTAATCTTCAAAAATCATTTCTCCAAGACCTTTTAATCCTGTAAAAAAGGCCTTCCCATTATTTGCTTCCGAAAAATGACGTACAAATTGGGTCAAATACGGATCTTGGGCAATCATAAAGGTGGTGATGGGAATATGCAATTTTCTGGCCTGTCTGGCCATATTGTAACATTTCTCCACAATGTAATCATCCAAGCCCACGCTGTTTTTATAATAGGTACCATCAGGCATTCGTAAACAACTAGGCTTACCATCGGTAATCATGAATATCTGTTTATTGGTATTACGCCTTCTTCGGAGCATGTCCATAGCAAGCTGTAAGCCTGCAACGGTATTGGTGTGATAGGGACCCACTTTCAAATAAGGGAGATCTTTTATGGGAATGGGCCACGCATCATTCCCAAACACCAAAATCTCCAATGTATCCTTGGGATAACGGGTAGTAATAAGTTCGGCCAGGGCCATTGCCACCTTTTTTGCAGGAGTAATTCGATCTTCCCCATAGAGGATCATACTATGGGAGATATCTATCATGAGCACTGTGCTCATTTGGGCTTTGTATTGGGTGTCCTCTACTACAAGATCATCTTCGCTTAGGGTAAAGCTATCCATTCCATGATTTATTTGGGCATTTTTCAGGCTCTCGGTCATAGAAATATGCTCCAATCCATCCCCATATCGATATTCACGAAATTCTCCAGTATGCTCGTCTCCCCTGCCGGATTTTCCAGTTTTATGGTTCCCAGAGCCACTGCGCTTTAGTTTGCCAAAAATCTGGTCCAAAGCCGCTTGTCTTATTACTCTCTCCATTTTTGCGGTAATGGATAAATCCCCAGAGCCTTCTCCAGTACCTTCGCCTCCACCACCTTTGATTTCCTCTCTTAAAAACCCTTTTGCTTTTAAATCTTCAATAAAGTCTTCAATGGTGTAATTTTCATCTGTAAGTTCGTATTCCTTGTCGAGCTCCCGTAACCAATCCAACGCCTCATCCACATCCCCGGAGGTATGCGTGATCAACTCTTTGAAAATATCAAAAAGCTTTTCGAACGGTGTTTGGTCCGCTGCTGCGTATACTGAAAAACGAAACCCTTTTCTTTTGTTCATAGCCATGCTATAAAATTAATACATTTGGAAGAGACCCTTTATTTTTTAAAGAAAACTTAACGGTTTACACTACATTAGTATCTTATGTATACTGAAAACCTTTCAAAATTTGTATCCTTTTTACAAACCCCACCCTTATGGTATGGAAACTATGATGGCCTGGAACAATTTGATTTTCCACATATTGATCTAGAGGGATTTCTATGCAGCCCGATTCCAGAAAATCTAAGATTGGGGCATCAAATGGAACATGTTTTCCTCCAACTCCTTGAATCCTCTTCGCGTTATAGGATCAGTGCCTATAACATTCCTATTAGGCGAAACAAAATCAGTTTGGGGGAAATAGATTTTATATTGGAGGACCTTGAAAAGGATCGATGTTTGCACGTTGAGCTTACCTATAAATTTTATGTATTGGATCCCACGTTTCCCGATCTTATACATCAATTGGTAGGGCCTAACAAAAGAGACACTTTTTACGCCAAAAAAGAAAAGATAAAACACCAACAGATTCCTTTATTGCATTCCAAAGAGGGCGACCAAGTATTAAATGACATGGATATTGATGCCAAGGAGCTTGAGCATCAGGTTTGTTTTAAGGCCCAGGTCTTTCTTCCTTTGGGATTTAAAAATCAAAACTTACTCCCCCTTAATTACCAATGTATAGCTGGATATTGGATGACCAAGAATGAGTTTTTGTCCTGCAACAAAACCACAACACAGTTCTACATTCCTTTTAAGAAGGAATGGCCGCAACGTCCGACCCCTGAATTAAATTGGAGATCCTATCAATCTATTATAGATGATATTGAATCCCATTTGGCAAACAAAAACTCTCCTATGGTTTGGTTGAAAAAATCCAATGGAGAGATGGTGAAAGCCTTTGTTGTTTGGTGGTTATGATTTTTTGTGCCTAGCTTTTAAAACATCCACAATATCGTTCAATTTAAATCCTTTTGCCTGCAATAAAATGAGGTAATGGAACAGCAGGTCGGCACTTTCATCCAAGAAGAGTACGTCATTATCATCTTTGGCCTCAATAACCACCTCTATGGCTTCTTCCCCTACTTTCTGAGCCACCTTATTGATCCCTTTTTGAAAGAGGGAAGAAACGTAACTAGGTTTCTCACCTTCTTCAATTGGGGCCTTACCTTCTGCTTGGTCTTTCCTATTTTGGATGATTTCTTCCAACCCAGAAAGAAACCCAAAGGCCTGCACATTTTCCTCACCCCAACAAGTATCCGTACCCTTATGACAGGTAGGACCTATTGGATCTACAGAAACTAGGAGGGTATCTTGGTCGCAGTCCAATTGAATATTGGTGAGTTTTAAGAAATTTCCACTCTCCTCCCCTTTGGTCCATAATCTATTTTTTGTGCGACTAAAAAAGGTCACCTTTTTGGTATCCACGGTTTTTTGGTAGGCCTCTTCGTTCATGTAACCTAGCATCAAAACATTCTTGGTATTCACATCCTGTAGGATGGCTGGTACCAATCCGTCCGGGTTTTTATTAAAATTTATTTTCATAACTTCTTTGGTATTGTATTGAGATTTATGATTTTATAAACTGGAGTTAAGGTCAGCCTCTAAATTCTCAACTATTTTTATAAACGTACTGGAATTTTGTTCCTTCTCAATTCTTCCTTTAAATCCTTGATTTCTATTTCCTTAAAATGAAAAACACTGGCGGCCAAAGCAGCATCTGCCTTCCCTTCAATAAAGGTGTCCGTGAAATGTTGTATATTCCCAGCGCCCCCAGAGGCTATAATGGGGATATTTAATTCTGTGGACAATCTGGCCAAAGCTTCATTTGCAAACCCATTTTTGGTGCCATCATGGTTCATTGATGTAAATAATATCTCACCTGCACCTCGCTGCTCCACCTCTTTTGCCCATTTAAAAAGATTGAGTTCCGTAGGCACCTTACCACCTACCAAATGAACCACCCATTCCCCGTTTATTTCCTTGGCATCAATAGCCACTACAATACATTGGGAGCCAAACTTGGCAACCAGGTCATTGATCAATTGGGGGTTTTTTACGGCAGAGGAATTGATAGAGACCTTATCCGCTCCATTTTGCAATAAAATATCCACGTCTTCTACGGATGAAATACCGCCTCCCACAGTAAATGGGATATTAACTTTCTCTGCGACCCTTAATACAAGGTCGGCCAAGGTCCTTCGTCCTTCTTCGGTTGCAGAAATATCCAAGAAAACCAACTCATCTGCGCCCGTTCTTGCATAAATTTCGGCCAATTCCACCGGATCTCCTGCATCCCTTAGATCAACAAAGTTAATGCCTTTTACAGTCCGTCCATTCTTAATATCCAAACAAGGGATAATACGTTTTGTCAACATAAATAATTCTATTTTCTTAGAAGTCCATTTACAAAAGACCTATTCCGCCCTTGTACTTCCGACCTTAATTTTAGCTGCTTTTTAAAATAAATTCTTCCAATTGCGTCATGGAAATACGCCCTTCGTAAATTGCTTTTCCAATAATGGTTCCCTCACAGCCCATTTCGGCCAATTTGGGCAGCTCATCAAAAGTGGATATTCCCCCACTGGCGATAAGCTTAAGTTTTGGCCCTGCTTCTCTTAGTATTTTTAAATAAAGATCAAAAGATGGGCCTTCCAGCATGCCGTCCTTACTTATATCCGTACAGATCACATAGGAGATCCCTTCTTTCTGGTACGTTTGTATAAAGGGTATCAATTCCTCTTTGGAATCTTCCAACCATCCAGAAACGGCAATCTTTTCATTTTTTGCATCCGCCCCCAAAATAATTTTATCGGCACCATATTTTTCAATCCAATGGATAAAGGTGTCCCTGTCCTTAACGGCTATGCTACCTCCAGTAATCTGTTGGGCGCCACTGTTAAATGCAATCCGCAGATCATCGTCGGTTTTTAGGCCCCCACCAAAATCTATTTTTAAAGAAGTATTGGAAGCTATCTGTTCCAAAACCTTATGGTTCACTATGTGTTTGGATTTTGCACCATCCAAATCTACCAAATGCAGATATTCAATACCATGGGCCTCGAATTCTTTGGCAACTTCTAAAGGGTGTTCATTATATATTTTTTTGGTACTGTAATCCCCTTTTGAAAGTCGGACGCACTTACCATCTATAATATCTATTGCCGGTATTATTCTCATTTTACTTATTTATAAAAGGACCACCTTGTCTTTGGTCATCCAAAGTTTAGAGTTCCCTATTTTTTCAAACCCAAAACGCTCGTACAACGAATGGGCATCTTTAGTTTTTAAAGCAAAGGTTTTTATCTTACTTAAAGTGTTACTTTCCATTATGTGTGCGATTAATTTATATCCCAAGCCCTTGCCTTGGTGTTCCTTAAAAATAATCACATCCATAATATAGGCAAACACTACGAAATCCGTCACTACCCTGGCAAAGCCCAATTGTTCATTTGTTTCGGAATACAAACCATAACAGTATGAATTGTCAATTGTTATTTGAACATCTTCCATGGTCCTTCCCATTCCCCAATAAGATTCCTCGCTTATATATTGGTGAATTTTAGCGATCTCCAATGCTGCTTTTTTGGTGGATATGTATGTTCCCATCATTTAAATAACTTCTAGAAAATTTTTCAAGATGGCTTCCCCGATCATGCTGCTTTTTTCAGGGTGAAATTGTGTACCATAAAAATTATCCTTCTGCAAGGCAGCGCTATATGGAAGGTCATATTCTGATACTGCAATGGTTTCAAGGCAAATAGGGGCATAATAACTATGTACAAGATAAATATGTTCCTTTTCGGGAATATCCTTAAATAATGCAGTCCTTAAATTGGTGATTTGGTTCCATCCAATTTGGGGCACCTTAACCTTATTAGAAAATTTCTTAACGTCTACATCAAATATACCCAAGCCTTGGGTGTTTCCTTCTTCAGATGAGTGGCACATAAGCTGCATTCCAAGACATATTCCCAATACCGGTTGTTTAAGCAAAGGAATTATAGCGTCCAATTTACTGTCACGAAGCTTTTGCATGGCGCTGGATGCTTCTCCCACTCCTGGAAAGATAACTTTATCAGCTGCCTTTATTTCGGCTACATCATCACTTAAAATTGCCTCATAACCCAAGCGTTGAATGGCAAACTTGATACTTTGTATATTTCCGGCACCGTAGTTAATAATAACTATTTTCATTATTTTTCAGATAAATGATTTAGAAGTATTGTTGGACCTCTTTTATTTTATGATGGATCCTTCAAAACCATGATCATTGTTTACATTTTATAGTACCCCTTTGGTGCTAGGTAATATCATTTTTTCGACATCCCGCTTCACTGCCATTTTAATAGCCTTGGCAAAGGCCTTAAAAATAGCCTCAATTTTATGGTGTTCATTAGTGCCTTCGGCTTTGATGTTCAAATTGGCCTTGGCCCCATCCGTAAAGGATTTAAAGAAATGAAAGAACATTTCAGTGGGCATTTTTCCTATCAGTTCGCGTCTAAATTCCGTTTCCCATACCAACCAGTTGCGACCTCCAAAATCTATGGCCACTTGGGCCAAACAATCATCCATGGGCAAACAGAACCCATACCTTTCTATTCCCAATTTATTTCCCAAGGCCTTATGGAATACCTCTCCCAAAGCGATGGCGGTGTCTTCAATGGTGTGGTGCTCATCTACCTCCAAATCTCCTTTTACCTTGATGTCAAGGTCCATTTGTCCATGTCGCGCCAATTGGTCCAGCATGTGGTCAAAAAAGTCGAGCCCTGTCTTTATCGAGCTTTTTCCAGTGCCATCCAGGTTCAATTTTATAACTATATCCGTTTCATTGGTTTTCCTCTTAATTTCAAAAACCCTATCCTTCAATTTTAAGAACTCGTATATTTTCTCCCAATCATTATTCTCAAGGGCTATAACATCATTGAGTTCTTCGCGTTTCACCGTTATTTCCCCTGTGCCCAAATTAGTATTGTCGTTGATAAAGATCCCTTTGGCGCCCAAGTTCTTTGCTAATTGCATATCCGTTAATCTATCCCCAATAACAAAGGAGTTTGCCAAATCGTAGTCTTCTGAAAAGTATGCAGCCAATAACCCGGTACCTGGTTTTCTGGTAGACGCATTTTCATGCGGAAAGGTTCTATCCAAGAATACCTTATCGAACACCACTCCTTCATTCTCAAAAGATTTCAGGATGAAATTATGCACCGGCCAAAAGGTATCCTCTGGGAAAACATCGGTACCCAAACCATCCTGATTAGTGATCATGACCAATTCATAATCCAGCTCCTTGGCTATTTTACCTAAAAAGGTAAATGCCTTGGGATAAAAGATCATCTTATCAAAAGCATCTATTTGCTCATCAATTGTTTCCTTGATGATGGTGCCGTCCCTGTCTATAAATAATACTTTTTTCATATGGCCTCGACCCAAATCCTACATTGTAAAAAAGGGATTTGGGTATATTTTTAATGGTTATCTATTTCCTTTAATTGTTCTATTAATTTTCTATTTTCCTCTGCTGTACCCACCGTAAACCTTAAGGTATTTATACAAAGGGGTTGTGTTGTCCTATTTCTGACCACAATGCCGGCTTTTAATAATTGGTTGTATCTCATGGAGGCGTCATCCACTTTTGCCAAAATAAAATTAGCGTCGGTAGGATACGTTTTTTTTACAAAACTAATGTTTGCCAATACCTCTATCAATGCGTTTCTCTCCCTCAGGATTTCAACAACTTCCTGGTTTACTTTATCGGTATCCAATATTCTTTTAAGGGCTTGTTGTTGAGTCAGTTCATTGACATTATATGGTGGCTTGATCTTATTTAGAACGGCTATTATTTCTGTCGAAGCATAACAAATCCCGAGTCGTATTCCTGCCATGCCGTAGGCTTTTGACAGGGTTTGGGTAATAATTAGATTGGGGTATTCTAATAATTGGCCGATCCAGCTGGCATCCTTGGAAAAATCAATATAAGCTTCATCGATAACGACCAATCCGTTAAATTTAATCAATAATTCACGGATTTTGTCACTTGAAATACCATTTCCTGTAGGATTATTGGGAGAACAAATAAATAAAAGTTTACTATGTTCATCCATTGCCTTTAGGATTTCTAACACATTTGGCTGAAAATTTTCCATCAACAAAACCTCCCTATTTTCAACATTATTGATATTGGATAGCACTTTGTACATCCCATAGGTTGGAGGCAAAGAAATTATATTGTCCTCTTTAGGTTCGCAAAATGCCCTAAAAAGTAAATCGAGCACTTCGTCACTGCCGTTTCCAAGGAGTATTTGGGATACATTAACACCTTTCTGGGCAGCTAAAACAGCTTTTAGTCCCCGTTGTTGTGGATCAGGATATCTATTGACCCCATTTTCAAAGGGATTTTCATTGGCGTCCAAGAAAACCATCTGGGATCCATCGGAAACATACTCGTCCCTTGCGGAGGAATATGGACTGAGTCCTTTTACATTCTCCCTAACCAGATTATTTATATTTAGTTCACTTTTCATAGTTTACCGTCCCTAGGACAATTTGCCAGAAATTTCTATACCGCGCACTGGTATCTGAATTCTTTAATTGTTCATCAAATTTTTTAACCTGAGGGTAACCGCATTCTTATGCGCCTGCAACCCTTCTGCTTCTGCCATTACCTCTATGGTCCTTCCAATTTTTTGGATGCCCTTTTCAGAAATTTTTTGGAAGGTCATACTTTTCATAAAGCTATCCAGGTTCACCCCGCTATATTGTTTGGCATACCCATTTGTAGGTAAGGTATGGTTGGTTCCTGAGGCGTAGTCCCCAGCGCTTTCCGGCGTATAATTCCCTATGAATACCGAACCTGCATTAAAGGTATTATCCAAAAAGAAGGCCTCATTTTTAACACAGAGAATGTAATGTTCCGGCCCATACTCGTTGATAAGATCAATTGCCGTTTGCTCCTCCTCCACAAATATCAACTTACTATTGGCAATGGCCTTTATGGCAATTTCCTTTCTGGGGAGTACATCTATTTGGGATTCCACCTCTTTTTCCACCTCTTCAATGAGTTGTTTGGAGGTAGACACGAGTATTACCTGACTATCAACCCCGTGTTCAGCTTGACTCAAGAGGTCCGATGCTACAAATGCCACATTGGCAGTATCATCAGCCATCACCAACAATTCACTGGGACCTGCCGGCATATCAATGGCCACCCCGAATTTGGTAGCAATTTGTTTGGCAACGGTCACATACTGGTTTCCTGGACCAAAGATCTTATAGACCTTGGGAATGGACTCCGTGCCAAAGGTCATGCCCGCAATTGCCTGTATGCCACCTACCTTAAAAATCTGCGTTACGCCACATAATTTAGCCGTATACAATATGGCAGGGTGAATTTTTCCTTCCTTATTTGGAGGTGTACATAGGACCACTTCCTTGCAACCGGCAATTGCAGCGGGTACTGCCAGCATTAAAATGGTTGAAAACAAGGGTGCCGTTCCACCGGGAATATACAGTCCCACCTTTTGAATAGGCCTTTTCTCCTGCCAACACTGCACTCCTTCCGTGGTTTCCACATCCACCTTGGTAGTTATTTGGGCCTTATGGAAAACTTCAATATTACTTTTAGCCTGTAGAATGGCTTTTTTCAGCTCTTGGGATACCAACGCTATCCCATCTTCTGTTTCTTTTTGTGTGACCTTGTTACTCTCTAAGGTTACTCCATCGAATTGTTGGGTATACTTATGTATTACGCTGTCCCCATCTGCCCTTACCTCTTTGAAAATTTGGTTCACAATCCCTTCAATTTCGGCAACGTCTTGTGTTGGCCTTTTAAGGACAGCTTCCCAATCTTTTCTTTCCGGATTATAGATTTTGTTCATTAGAGGACCATTTTTTCAATTGGACATACTAAAATACCTTCAGCCCCAGCCTCTTTTAGCTCTTGGATCACTTCCCAGAACTTATCCTTATTGATTACCGTGTGCACGGAACTCCAGCCTTCTTCTGCCAATGGCAAAACAGTGGGACTCCTCATTCCAGGCAATAGGGCAATGATAGCTTTCAATTTATCGTTTGGGGCGTTCAAAAGGACATATTTTGATTGCCTAGCCCTTAAAACCGATTGGATTCTAAAACGAAGTTTTTCCAAGAGTACCTTTCCGTCTTCCGAAATCTGTGGAGAGACCGCCAAAACAGCTTCACTATGAAGCATCACCTCTACTTCTTTTAAATTGTTTTTGAAAAGAGTACTACCACTGGAAACAATGTCACAAATAGCATCTGCCAGTCCAATATTGGGTGCAATTTCGACTGAGCCATTGATAATATGCAACTCCGCCTTTACTCCTTTTTCCTTTAAATAATTTTCTACCGTATTTGGATAGGACGTGGCAATCCTTTTCCCTTCAAAATCCTTAACGGAATTGTATTTTACAGATTTTGGTATTGCCAAGGAAACCTTGCATTTAGAAAAACCTAGTTTTTCGGCTACTATAAGGTCCTGCCCTTTCTCTATCAAAACATTTTCACCTATAATGGCAATGTCCACTACGCCATCCCTTAGATACTGGGGGATATCGCCGTTCCTAAGATAAAAGGCTTCCAAGGGGAAATTTCTTGAAGAGGCCTTTAATTGTTCTTTTCCATTATCAATAGATATCCCACAATCCTTTAAGATTTGTAGGGAATCTTCATTTAGCCGTCCACTTTTTTGAATAGCAATTCTAATTTTTTTCATGTGCTTAATTTTTGTTTTTGGCCTGAACAAACAAACAGGATGTTAAAAACAAAACCCGTTTGATTGCTCAAACGGGTTAGAATATATTTAGTTACAACAATACATTTCTAGCTCGCCTGATTGCAGGTAAAGAAATGATGATGATGTACGCCATACTTTTTCATAATGACACAAAAATAATACTAATTTTTAATCTTGAAAAATTTATGTCTCACAATTTGTTTCAAATATGTTAAAATACTATTGATTCCCTAAAATGACAGGTAAACCACCATCTCCAGAACCAATAACGATTACTTTGCTATTTGGTGATTGGGATAGTTTTAAGGTAGCTTCTATACCTTTGTCCTGAAGGATTTTATCGGTTAGGGATGCACTTAAAATTCTGTTCGCATCTGCTTTACCTTTGGCCTCAATAATTACTTTTTCAGCTTCCTTTTCAGCGGTCACCAGTCTAAATTCATATTCCAAAGATTCCTGCTCTTGCTTTAACTTACGCTCAATAGCTTCTTTAATAGTTGCCGGCAAAGTTACATCTCGCACCAAAATCTCATTTAATTGAATGTACTGTCCGTCTACGATTTTTCTGGTCTCCTCATAAATTTCCTGTTGTATGGCATCCCTTTTACTGGAATATAATTGCTCAGGGGTATAACGGCCTACAACACTTCTTGCTGCTGATCGTATGGATGGCAATAGAACGCGTTGAACGTATTCTTCACCTTTTTCTTGGTGCAGTTTCCCCAAAAAATCTCTTTTAGGTTCAAACCATGCAGAAGCATCCAATTTAATATTCAACCCATTAGAAGAAAGTACGTTCATCTTTTCAAAAACTTCTTGTTGTCGTACTTCATAGATGAATACCTTGTTCCAAGGGGCCACAATATGAAAACCTTCACCTAGGGCGGGTTCGTCGGTAACGACACCTCCTCCAAAGGTTTCATATAAAACGCCGGCCTTACCTGATCCAATGGTAACAGCAGATTTAGTTATTAGAATAACCAGTAAAATAATAGTAATAATCGCAGGTATTGCAATTTTAGGTAATTTGTCCATTTTATATATTTAATTTAACTTAATCCATTATACTTCCGCAAAAACCATTCCGCTGTCAAAATGGCTACAATTATAGCCAATAAGATTCTAAAATCGATCAAAGGTACGACATTTTGACTGCCTATCTGTGTTGGCAAAAATCGTTTTTCATTAACCATGTCCGTTATCAGACTATCTATACCCTTTGGAAAAAAAAGACCACCCCCCGAATTTTTCGCCATTCGTCCCATTTTTTTATAATTGCTGGATAAGAATTGTTTTTCAACATCAAAGTCCAATATTTTAAATGTACCTGATTTAGAAATATTTTCATTTTGGACATTTACTTTGAACTCATAAGAGCCACTTGCAAAATTTTCAAGATCAACTTCGTAATACCCGTTTTTCAATAGCATTGGGATTTCCCGGACGGAGCTGTCCGATAGTCTTTTGATCGTAATAGTCAAGGAAGCATTGGCATTAAAGACATAGGTCTTATCGAAGTAGGTCGCTTTTATTTCAGCATCGCCAGGGCCGGTGAATATGGTGTTATAATCAAGCGTTAAGCGCTCCTTGGCTTTGTTGGTTGCCAAATACAACACCAGTTTGCCCATTAATTCGTCGAAATTATTAAAACTCTTATCGTTTCTAAAACTCTGCATTCTCCACTTCCAAATATTTTCCCCAAATAAGACCGCTTCTTTTTTTGCACCATCGGTAATTACTGCCAACAGAGGCTCCCCTACGTCCACACCTTTAATTCGCTGATCTATCAATGTTTCATAGGGTTTGGTAATTAAAATTTCTCCTAGATCACTTTCCATAGGAGGAAAATTGGCTATGGAAAATTCGGAATTGTTGAAAATAGTGAAGTTAGAATTCAATACCGGGAAAATATCTTCAATTTGATTATAGGAATTCTTTTCAAAACTATTTTGTACCGAATTCAAAAAACGCCAATCTGTTTTTGTTCCGGTAATAGTAAACTTCTGCACCTCTTTGGCCTCAATAAAATTATAGATTGACTTAAAAGATGGAATGGGTTGGTATAAGACGAACAAATCTATATCGTCCAATTTTTCAATATCCGCATTGGGCTTCAATACAAGCACCTTGCGTTGCTCATTGCTTTCTATTGCTTTTTTTAAGGCGCCTATGTCTGGATGAAGGATATCGGCAATGATGGCCACATTTGTTTTTTCATCAATAACCTCCAAGGCTAGTTCCCTTTGGTTATTGGCTCTGTTTTTTTCGTTGTCCAATGGACTTGCCGTTATTCTTATTTCCTTTACCCCTACTGTTTTTGCTTCCAATAAGAAATATATCCTTTTGGAATTATCCAATTTTGACAGCTTTACAGTTTCTGTGGCCACAACTTTTCCGTCAATCGAAATGCGGACAACGGTATTCGCACTGCCTTCCCCATCGTAAGCGATATAGGTTTCCAAGGGAAATTTATTTTTAAGAAAGGCATATTTATTGGCATTGACCTGAGAAATCCTGATATCGTCATATGTGGCGGTATCACCAACCACTACAGGATATACAGTGATTGCCTTTGAGGAACCATAAAACTCATAATCCTCCCCTACGGTCTGGTTTCCATCACTGATCAAAATGACAGCTGTGTTGGAATTATCAAATACTGTATTTATGGAGCTCAAGGCTTTGGCTATGTTGGTAGTCTTTTGGGTGAAGTTTAGACTGTCAAGGGCTTCCAAAGCATTTCCAAAACTAAAAGCTTGGAGATTAAACAGATCTAAAACACTACTATTTTCCGTTACCTTCTTTAGCAGGGAATCTATGTTTGTATTTTTATTTATTTCCCTTAAGGAGGTGGAATTATCCACCAACACCACTAGGTTCGCCCTTTCAAGATCGTAGTCAGTTTTAGTGAATTTGGGGTTGATCAATAATAAAAGAACGCCGAAAATGGCAAAAAAACGTAAAAGGGAGAGGACTATTTTCAATTTCCTACTCCCTTTGGTCTTGTAAAAATATTGGACCAGTACAATTGCAAATGCGAGCAATGCCGCGAGCAAAACAAATAGTACTGAAGATGTCTGCATATAATTTTTTAATTCGTTTGAAAATTACTGGGAAGGTCTACACTGTTTTTGGTTTAAAAAAGGAGGCACAACCAATTCCCTTCAATTAATGGCTATGTCAACATACCCCCATCAACATTAAGGACTTGTCCGGTTACATAGGCAGAAAGGTCCGAAGCGAAGAACAAACATGCATTTGCAACATCATCTGGAGAACCACCACGCTTAAGTGGAATACCATCCCTCCATCCTTGAACTACTTTTGCATCCAATTTATCTGTCATTTCAGTTTCTATAAATCCCGGGGCAATGGCATTACAACGAATGTTTCTGGAACCAAGTTCCAAAGCCACAGATTTTGTGAAGCCGATCATCCCTGCTTTTGAAGCCGCATAGTTGGTTTGTCCGGCATTGCCTTTCACACCAACAACACTGCTCATATTGATTATTGAGCCTTTACGTTGTTTCAACATGGTACGCTGCACGGCCTTGGTCATATTGAAAACCGATTTTAGGTTGATCTCGATTACGGAATCAAAATCCGCTTCGGACATACGCATAAGCAAATTGTCCTTAGTGATCCCTGCATTGTTGATCAAGACGTCTATACTTTCAAAATCTTCCAATATCTTGGCCACCAATTTTTCGGAGTCCTCATAACTGGCCGCATTACTTTTATACGCCTTGGCTTTAACACCTTTGGCAGTTAATTCTTTTTCCAATTCAAGGGCAGGTACCTCACTGGAACTATAGGTAAAGGCTACATTGGCGCCATGATCTGCAAAAACCTTGGCAATTCCCATACCTATGCCCCTACTGGCACCAGTAATAATAACATTTTTTCCTTCTAGAAGCTTCATGTGATTCTTTTATTTACTTAAGTTGATATCCAAATATAGGCTATGTTTCAGATAAGGCGAAAAAAAAACCCTATTCCTCCCGAATTTAATTCAGAATGATAGGGTTTTTTTTGAGATTCATAAGTTGAATCCTATGTATAAACAGGACATTTATTATCCTACTACTTCCTTTACTTTAAGACCAATTTCTGCTGGAGAATCTACCACATGGATACCACATTCCCTCATGATTCGTTTTTTGGCCTGGGCAGTATCATCACTTCCACCTACAATAGCACCTGCATGGCCCATTGTTCTACCTGCCGGAGCAGTTTCACCTGCAATAAAGCCTACGATTGGTTTTTTACTGCCGCTGGCTTTGTACCAGTGGGCAGCATCAGCTTCCAATTGACCACCGATCTCTCCGATCATAACCACACATTCAGTCTCTGGATCATTGATCAATAATTCAACAGCCTCTTTTGTGGTAGTTCCTATAATTGGATCACCACCAATTCCAATAGCAGTTGTTATCCCCAATCCTTGACGAACTACTTGGTCAGCAGCTTCATAGGTTAAGGTTCCCGATTTTGATACGATCCCAATATTTCCCTTTTTAAAGACGAAACCAGGCATAATACCTACTTTTGCCTCCCCAGGAGTAATTACCCCAGGACAGTTAGGACCTATCAATCTGCAATCTTTACCTTTTATATAGTCGTATGCCTTCACCATATCAGCGATAGGGATACCTTCGGTAATGGTAATAATAACTTTGATTCCTGCTTCGGCAGCTTCCATAATGGCGTCTGCAGCAAATGCGGGCGGCACAAAAATAATGGTTGTATCCGCTCCTACTTTCTCAACGGCTTCCGCAACAGTATTAAAAACAGGTCTTCCCAAATGCTCTTGTCCTCCTTTGCCTGGAGTTACACCGCCAACTACGTTGGTTCCGTATTCGATCATTTGTTCGGCGTGAAAAGTACCTTCACTACCTGTAAAACCTTGTACAATAATTTTCGAGTCCTTATTAACTAAAACGCTCATTCTATATTTGGTTTATTTTTTGGTTTACAAAAATATGGCTTAAAAAACGATTTCTAAAGTATTACTATGCTTATTTATTCCTTCAATTTATCCAATATGGCAGGGATTTGTTTTACATAGGCCAATTGCCTTAATTTTTCCCTGAATTCCTCTGCAGGGCTACCAAAATAGCTCTTTCCACCTGCAAGGGATTTTGATATGCCACTTTGTGCCATAATCACTGCTTTTTTGCCTATAGTGATACCACTGATTACACCCACTTGTCCCCAAAGGGTTACCTCATCCTCTATAACAACGCATCCGGCAATTCCCGTTTGGGAGGCAATAAGACATTTCTCCCCTATCACGGTATCGTGGCCAACGTGAACCTGATTGTCCAATTTGGAACCCTTTTTAATGGTGGTATCCCCCGTTACTCCTTTATCTATGGTACACAAAGCACCTATATCCACATGATCCTCAATTACAACCCTCCCACCTGACAATAATTTGTCGTACCCGGAAGGTCGGTTTTTGTAATAAAAGGCATCTCCACCCAAGACAGTTCCTGCATGAATAGTGACATGGTTCCCTATGACACAATTGTCATAAATGGAAACATTGGAATGAATGGTGCAATGCTCACCTATCACCACATTATTCCCAATAAATGCATTGGGCTGTATGGTCGTATGTGCCCCTATTTTAGCCGTAGGGGAAATGGTGTTGACCGATTTTTCAAAGGGCCTAAAAAAATTTGTCAGGGTATTGAAGTCCCTGAACGGATCGTCGGAAATCAAGAGCGCCTTCCCTTCTGGGCAATCCACTTCCTTGTTGATAAGTACTACTGTAGCATTGGAATTCAAGGCTTTATCATAGTATTTGGGATGATCGACAAAAACGATATCCCCTTTTTCCACAACATGAATTTCGTTCATTCCCAAAACCGGAAAATCATCGGACCCCACATACTTGGTTTTGATGATGGCAGCCACTTGCTTTAACGAATATGGAATGGGAAATTTCATAGGAAGGAATTAAAAAAGGTGTTTAACAAAAAAAGTTTTCCTCCATAAGTTAAACACCTATATATGATTAACTGTATTATTCTTTTACGCGCTCCATATAAGCGCCTTTCTCGGTGTCTACTTTTATTTTATCGCCTTCATTAATGAACAAAGGTACATTTACACTTGCTCCTGTCTCCACCTTAGCAGGTTTCGTGGCATTGGTAGCAGTATTTCCCTTCACCCCTGGTTCGGTATAGGTAACTTCCAAAACAACACTGGACGGCATATCTACGGATAAGGGCAAGCTGTCTTCGGTATTGAACAGAATGGTCACCAACTCTCCTTCTTTTAACAGTCCAGGTGCATCCAAAGAACTTTCTTGAAGTGTAATTTGGTTGAAATCATCAGTGTTCATAAAGTGATAGGTTTCACCTTCGGAATAAAGGAATTGGTATGTACGGGTCTCTACACGAACATCTTCAATTTTGTGTCCGGAAGAAAAGGTATTGTCTATTACTTTCCCAGTGGTGACACTTTTTAATTTGGTGCGCACAAAAGCCGGGCCTTTGCCTGGTTTAACGTGTAAAAATTCAATAATTTTAAAAATATCGTGGTTATACTTGATGCATAAACCCTTTCTAATGTCTGATGTAGATGCCATATAAATTAATTTGTACTAAAATATCCTTTCATTATCCCTCTTTGGGAATCTCTTATAAACTGTAAAATCTCATCCCTTTCAGGAGTTGCTTCCATCTCTGCCTCAATGATCCGTACAGCTTGGGTATTATTGTAATTTTTCTGATACAATATCCTGTAAATGTTCTGGATTTCTTTGATCTTTTCAGAATCGAATCCTCTACGTCTTAGGCCCACCGAATTGATCCCAACATAGGACAAGGGTTCCCTAGCGGCTTTTACATAGGGAGGGACGTCTTTTCTAACCAAAGAACCTCCGGTAACAAAAGCGTGGTGCCCTATAGATACAAATTGATGAACAGCAACCAGCCCCGCTAAAATCACATTATCTCCAATAGTGACATGTCCGGCCAAGGTAGAGTTATTGGAGAAGATACAATTATCACCAATAAAACAATCATGGGCAACGTGACAGTATGCCATAATCAGGCAGTTCTTGCCTATTTTGGTCTTCATTCTATCTGAGGTCCCTTTATTTATGGTAGCACACTCCCGAATGGTGGTATTATCACCTATCTCCACGGTAGTTTCTTCTCCTTGATATTTTAAGTCTTGGGGGGTTGCTGATATTACGGCCCCTGGAAAAATATTACAATTTTTCCCTATCCTTGCACCGTCCATAATGGTGACATTGGATCCTATCCAAGTTCCCTCGCCGATAATAACGTTATTATGAATAGTAGTAAACGGCTCCACCACCACATTCTTGGCGATTTTTGCCCCTGGATGTATATACGCCAGTGGTTGGTTCATATTATTTCTTTTTTGCTATTTGTGCCATCATTTCTGCCTCGCAAACCAATTTTCCGTTGGCATAGGCATAAGCCTGCATATGGCATATTCCCCTACGTATGGGCGTAATTAGGCTACAGTGAAATGTTAGGGTGTCACCTGGTAATACTTTTTGTTTGAATTTCACATTATCGATTTTCATAAAGAAAGTCAGATAATTTTCTGGATCGGGAACGGTACTCAATACCAAGACCCCCCCAGTCTGCGCCATTGCTTCTACTTGTAACACGCCTGGCATTACAGGAGCATCGGGAAAATGGCCTACAAAAAACGGTTCGTTCATCGTCACGTTTTTCATCCCTACCACATGACTATCGGAGAGCTCTAAAATTCTATCGATCAATAAAAATGGGGGCCTGTGTGGCAACATAGCCATTATTTGATGGATATCCATCAATGGTGGCTTGTTTAGATCATAGGTAGGAACACTGTTCCTTTTCTCCTTTTTTATCAATTTGGACAATTTTTGGGCAAATTGAGTATTTACAAAATGTCCAGGCTTATTTGCAATGACCTTACCTCTAATCCTGGTACCTACCAAAGCAAGGTCTCCAATCACATCCAATAACTTATGCCTTGCAGCCTCGTTTGGATGGTGAAGGGTAAGATTGTCCAGGATGCCATTTGGCTTTACAGAAAGTTTTTCTTTTTTGAATGCTTTTTGAAGTTTCAACATAGTGGATTCAGAAATCTCTTTATCCACGTACACTATAGCGTTGTTTAGGTCTCCCCCTTTGATTAGTCCATGCTCCAACAACGTTTCCAATTCATGTAAAAAACTAAAGGTACGTGCTGGTGCAATATCTGTTTTAAAATCAGATAAATGTTCCAAGGTAGCATTTTGGGTCCCTAAAACTTTGGTGCCAAAATCAACCATAGTGGTCACCTGGTATTCATCTGAAGGAATGATGGTTATTTCACTCCCTGTTGCCTCATCTTTATAGGAAATGACCTCTTTTACAACATATTCGGCCCTAACGGCATTTTGTTCCACGATGCACGCTTTTTCCAAAGCCTCAATAAAATATTTGGAGGAACCATCCATTATGGGCGGTTCGGACGAATTCAATTCTATAAGAACATTGTCAATTTCCAGACCTACCAAAGCAGCTAAAACGTGCTCAGACGTTTGGATTCTGACCCCATTTTTTTCCAAATTGGTTCCACGCTGTGTATTGACCACATAATTGGCATCGGCCTCAATGATGGGTGTTCCTTCCAGATCTACTCTTTTAAAGGCATAGCCATGATTTACAGGGGCGGGCACAAATTTCATTGTGACATTCTCACCGGTGTGTAAGCCAACACCGGATAGCGTAATCTCCTTTTCTATTGTCCTTTGTTTTGCGGTAGTTTTACTCACTGGTTTTATTTTTTTCTAGTTCTTCCAATCTATTGACAAGCTTTGGTAAATTCTTGAAATGTACATAGGATTTATTAAAGTCCCCATAATGTAGGGATGGCGATCCTTGTAAAACTTCACCATCCTTGATATTTCTACCTATTCCGGATTGTGCCTGGATTTTTACCCTATCTCCAATTACAATATGGCCAACAATGCCCACTTGCCCTCCTATCAAACAATTCTTACCTATTTTTGTAGAACCAGCAATACCGGTTTGGGCGGCGATTACCGTGTGCTCTCCTATCTCTACATTATGTGCAATTTGGATTTGGTTATCCAATTTAACACCTTTTCTTAAAATAGTTGACCCTAAGGTGGCCCTATCTATAGTGGTACCCGCACCTACATCTACATTATCCTCTAAAATCACATTGCCGGTTTGTGGTATCTTTGTGAATTCTCCATGTCCGTTGGGCGCAAAACCAAATCCATCGGCACCGATCACAACCCCGCTATGGATCACACAATTATTGCCAATCCGGGTATCTGAGTAAATTTTAGCTCCTGCAAAAACAGTAACATTATTACCAATGGTAACATTGTCCCCAATATAAACATTAGGATAGATTTTTACATTATCACCTATTTTGACAAGTTCCCCCAAATAAGAAAAGGCGCCTAGATAAAAGTCATTACCATATGAAGCTGAGTCCGACAGAAATACTGGACTTTCAATTCCTGTCTTTATACTTTTTGTTTGGTTATAATATTCCAGTAATTTAGAAAAGGACTCATAGGCATCATCTACCATGATTAGAGTGGTTTTTAAAACATGCTCTGGTTTAAAGTTTCTATTGACTATGGTAATGGAAGCCCGTGTGGAGTAAATGTAGGGAGTGTATTTGGGATTGGACAAAAAAGTAAGGGAACCATTTTCACCTTCCTCTATTTTGGACAGCTTGTGAACTGTAATATCTGGGTTACCTACAACCTCACCTTCTAATATACCCGCAATCTGGCTAGCTGTAAATTTCATGAGGACAAAAGTAAGAAAAATTGTTAAACGCCAACTTTGGGATAGCAGATATAATATTTTGTGACCGTTTTGGATAGGGCTTTCAAATTTAATTGATCAGAAGCCTTTGCCACATCGGTAATCTTTCCATTTCTCCTAACGATATTTATGTTCTGCTTATCTTGGTCATAGGCCTTATTACTAATCTTCCCGCTAAAGACAAAATAAGAAGTTTCCTCATCGGTCAGCTTATAGGAGCTTTTAATTTTATGGAACTGCTTTTCTAATTTTACAGCATCAATGGGCTTGTTTTTCATTTTTATGGTCAGCAATTTTCTATTGATGATCATGTCGCATAATTCGGAAAGGACAAAATCTGGATGGTCCATCCAAACTTTTAAAGCGGAAAGGATGTCCACATCGTCCAGTTTAGAGAAAATTTCCAAAGTTTCATCATCAAAATTGTCCCCATTTATTTTATGCTCTATAAAAAAAAGTAAGGGCTTACTGCATGCTATGGGCTCCCCCCTATCAAATAATTCCTTGGCACGTTTTAATACGCTAATCAGTAATTTTTCTGCTACCAAGGCGGTCTTGTGAAGGTATACCTGCCAGTACATAAAACGTCTGGCCATCAGGAATTTCTCTACGGAATAGATTCCTTTTTCTTCCACCACCAATTCCCCGTCCACCACATTGAGCATGGTGATCATTCGCTCCGAACTCACGTTACCTTCTGCCACTCCAGTATAAAAACTATCTCTTTTTAGGTAATCCATTCGATCCATGTCGAGCTGACTGGATACCAACTGATTTAAGAATTTTTTGGGATATGCTCTATTGAAGATCTGTATGGCCGTAGTTAAACTTCCGTTAAACTTCTTATTCAGTTTTTCCATAAAAAGTAGGGATATCCGTTCATGGTTAACCCCTTCCACAATACTGTGCTCCATGGCATGGGAAAATGGACCATGCCCTATATCGTGCAATAATATGGCGCACAATAAACCCTCCTCTTCTTCAGAGGTTATCTCAACCTTCTTAAAACGAAGTACTTGTATTGATTTTTGCATGAGATGCATACAGCCCAAGGCATGATGAAATCGGGTATGGGTTGCTCCAGGATAGACCAAGTAAGACAGTCCCATTTGAGATATTCTACGCAATCGCTGAAAATAGGGTTCTGCAATCAGGTCGAAAATGAGGGTGTTGGGTATGCTAATAAATCCGTAAATTGGATCATTGAAAATTTTAAGTTTGTTTGATTTAATCAAAATCACGAATCTTTAAGGCAGCAAATATAAGCACTAAATGAACAAGATTACAATCCTATGGGTAGATGATGAAATTGATCTACTAAAACCACATATCATCTTCCTAGAGAAGAAAAATTACGAGGTAATAACATGTTTAAGCGGACAAGAGGCCCTGGAAGAACTTACCAAAAGTAAGGTGGACATTGTCTTTTTGGATGAAAATATGCCGGGAATCTCTGGCTTGGAGACCCTAAACGAAATAAAGGTAATTAATGCCTCTTTACCAGTGGTCATGATAACCAAGAGCGAGGAGGAGTTTATTATGGAGGAAGCCATAGGCGCTAAAATAGCCGATTACCTTATAAAACCTGTAAATCCAAACCAGATACTCTTATCGTTAAAAAAGAATTTGGACCACTCGAGGTTGGTTTCCGAAAAGACCACTGCCAATTACCAACTAGAATTCAGGAAGATATCCATGGACCTTTCTATGGTGAACTCTTATGAAGAATGGGCAGAGCTCTATAAAAAACTTATCTATTGGGAACTGCGATTGGAAGAAATTGAGGATTCTGGCATGTTTGAAATATTGGAATCCCAGAAAACCGAGGCCAATGCACAGTTCTGCAAGTTCATGGAGAAAAACTATGAAGACTGGTACCAAGGCGGGGATGCTCCGGTAATGTCCCACACCCTTTTTAAGGAATTGGTAAAGCCAGAATTAAAGGACAACAAAACCTTATTGGTGGTCATAGATAATTTAAGGTACGACCAATGGTTGTCCTTTGAAGACACCCTGAATACCTTCTACAAGAAGAAAAAGGAAGTGCCTTATTACAGTATACTGCCAACAGCCACCCAATATGCCAGAAATGCTATTTTTTCTGGGCTTACCCCATTGGATATGGAAAAAAAATATCCTGCGTGGTGGAAAAACGATACCGAAGAGGGAGGGAAAAATTTATTTGAAGCAGATTTCCTAGGGACACAATTAAAAAGACTGGGGTTAGACCTAAAATGGGATTACCATAAAATAAGCAGTTTGAAACAAGGAAGACATCTTTCCCAAAATTTCAAATCCCATAAAGACAATGACCTTACGGTTATTGTATATAATTTTGTGGATATGCTCTCCCATTCCAGAACTGAAATGGAAGTGATCAAGGAATTGGCGTCCAATGACAAAGCATACCGATCCCTGACACTAAGCTGGTTTAAAAATTCCCCTTTATTGGAAATCATTCAACAAGCACAGCATATGGGCCTTAAACTGATCATTACCACAGATCATGGCACCATAAACGTTAAACAACCTTCCAAAGTCATTGGAGATAAGGAGACGAGTCTTAATTTAAGGTATAAAACAGGGAGAAGCTTAACGTACGAGGAAAAGGATGTTTTAGAAATAAGAAACCCTAAAGACGTTAATCTGCCCAGCATAAACGTGAGCAGTTCCTTTATTTTTGCTAAGAACGATTTATTTTTTGCCTATCCCAATAACTACAACCACTATGTAAGTTATTATAGAAATACCTACCAGCATGGGGGTGTCTCATTGGAAGAGGTTATTATACCCTTTATAGTTCTGGAACCTAGATAGGCCGTTAAGATTCTTATAATATGACGTATTCGGAAAAGGAGCTGCCCTTGGTGGCACAAAAAATAATGGCTTCGGCCAGATCGAAAGTGATTTGCTTCCATGGTGCAATGGGAGCAGGAAAAACTACCCTTATAAAGGCTTTGGTTAAGGAATTGGGAGGGGTTGGTCTTGCCAACAGCCCCACCTTCGGCATTGTAAATGAGTATTATACAGAAACCAATGCACTATTGGGATATCATTTTGATTTCTATCGATTGAACAATGAGGAAGAGGCCTTGGATTTTGGAGTTGAAGAATATTTGTACTCTGGGAAATGGGTTTTTATAGAATGGCCGGAAAAAATTCCTTCTTACATTCCTGATGATTGCACTAATCTATACATAGAAATAGTAGATCAAAAGACCCGAAATTTAACCTTCGGATAAAATACTTCTTCCGTTTATATCTAAATTAATATACAATTGACTGCAGAATAAAAGGGTTTAAAATTGATACTGTTAAAAATTCATAGTAAGAAATCCTTATGATTGACGAACAAAGTCTTAAGCTTCTGTTTTTTCTAAATAGTGAAAATTTTGTTAATAAACGCACCACTCATACAGAATAACCTACCAAAAATGAAGATAAAGTCCTACAAATACCAAATTTAATTGTTTTTAAACCTATTTTTTGTTTTATACCACTCATTATTTACTTATCTTTGTTTGTATATTCGATAATAATATAGACTTAAATCTATAATTAAATCCTCCATTATGATAAAAACTATAGATAGATTAACACAGTTCATCAAATATGCGGGTTTAAGTGCCCGACAATTTGATTTATCCATAGGTGCCGGAAACGGATACACCTTAAGGATGAAAAAAAATCATGCATCAATTGGCAGTGATGTCATTGAAACAATCATTAGAACTTACCCACAATTAAATTTGGTTTGGTTGATGACGGGTGAAGGTGAAATGATCAAAAAAGGTGCGGAATCTAGAACATTGGAATTCGATCAGCTACCTGCTACCAAACAACAGGAAATTGAAAAGATCATAGAGCAAAAAATTAGGGAACGCCAAGAAAACGAGTTGCAAAAACTGCTATTGGATGTGACCCAGGAAATTGAAAAGACAAAAAGCAAAAATTAGTCCCCCTATTCTACTTTTTAAAATTCAAATCAATAAAAAAGCTTCTTTACTATAAATTAGAGAAGCTTTTTTTTATTGGGTCTTTCCAATGAGATCGAGCTTTTTTTATTAAATAAAAGAGATGGATTTTTATTCCCCTTTTTTCTTGCCCAATTCGGCTATAAGGGATTCTTTCAGTTTTAAAAGGGCGACCATCCTTTCTGCCGCCATTACTTCAGAAACACTAGTTTCTTTCAACTGATCCAGTATTGCCCTTTTTTCAACAACTATTTCGTTGGTACTGCTCAGCTGCCCCACTACATCGTTAATCTCATGGGTAATATCCAAATAAACATCAAAGATCCTATATCGGTATTTGATAAAATAGGAAGAAAGAAGAAGTAGCCCAATAATAAATAGAATTGCGGGCAAAGCTTTAAAAAGTTCGAATTGATCCAACTTTGAAGCGGAAGGGCTTTGAAAGAGTTCCCATAATTGGCTCGTTGTTAAAATAATGGGAACCAAAATCGAATACCTCCACCATTTCCTACAACTGACAAACCAAATCATCAATGGCAATAGAACACATAATTTTAAGTTTACATACCAAAAAAACATATTTACATCATTAAAACCAAAATCATTAATCTCCAACCAACCTAATTGATAGGTTTGGACTCCTTTAGGAATTAGCATTTCCATAAAATAAAGGGAAGGGATAAAAAGCAATATAAAGCAACTAATAATTTCAAAAACATATCTATTTTTTTTTTGCTTTTTAACTTTTTGGATGGAAATATCTAATTCAGCGTCGAGCACTTGTTGTGCACTATATAATTTTTCTAGGTAATTTTGTTTTGAATACTTCTTTTTTGTTTTTTCTAAATGAGAAGTATATTGCAGTAAGTCGAAATATAAAAATCTATTATTTCTTGAAAGATTTTCAATTGTAGTAACATCTGCCTGACTATTCATCATGGCCCTTTTATTTGATTTCCGGTCTGTATAAGTCAAGAAAAATAGAAAGAGTACAATAAATAAGATGACAAATAATAGGGCAGTATCATCACTTTTGATGTGGAACAGACCATTTTTAATTAGGACCAATAGAAATAAGGAAATTGGGCTTAAGATAAAATACTTCCAAGCATTGGGTGATTTAAAAAACCAGACTATAAACAGAAGAAGAGGAATTAGCATTGATAGTGCAAACCATACAAATGATTGAAAACTCGGAAAATTATGATTAAATGTAAAGGCGCCAAAAATTATTTTTCCGCTTAATTCATTATTAAATAAGAGGTGGGTGTATAGGGTGATTGGTAATGTTATGATAGTGATAGCAGTAACGATATCCCAAACAAAATTGTCCTTCCATAAACTATACCCTTCCCTTTTCTTATCTGTCATATAAAAACAAATCATCAACTTACTATAGTTGAAATTCTCAGGTGAAGATAAAGATTATACTCTAAGCTTAGGAATTTACTTTTTAGTATAAATTGCTATAAAAAAGTTTAAAGGCTTTACTATTTGTTATCATGAGAGAAGTAACATATCATCTTGGATTTTATATTTTCTACTTTCAGAGCTAAGAAATATTGTAAGGCCACCCTATCGGATAAGTCAGATAATTATTGTACATTTTCCATTAAAAGACCCTAAATTCGATGAAAGTATTTTTTTTATCGATTAAAAGTGTTATTTTGTCGTTGAAATACAAATTGTTTGTAATTTTTTTCCTACATTTGTATTGAAGATGAATTTTTATTAACTAAAAACTTTTTACGATGAACACAAAAAAGATTTTTTTAGCTGTTATTGCAGCTACTACATTACTTGTTGCTTCTTGCACATCAAGTACTGCGAGTGACGATTCTTTGTACGAGCAAGGAATTGACAGAGGAGTAATTAACAAAGGAAATAGTAACGGATAAGATATTCGTGCTTTTTTTTTAAAAATTTAAAAAGGGTAATCATAAATTACCCTTTTTTGCGTTATGGTAATTCATAAGCTATAATTTTGCATTAATGAAAGAACATTTAACCCCCAAAAATAAAAAGGCCAAAAAGAAATTGCTTTTAGATTCTATCATGGTATTCTTTATTGCAATGTCCCCTTTTATATTTAAAGCGCATGAATATTTACCGGAGACCCAAGGCTTGGATATATTGGGTTTTACTATAACGGATTATGGCTTTGGTAATGTGAATATCTTTGGATGGTTTTTAGTTCAGAAAATTATTCCATTATACCTCTTAATCATTTGGTTCTTTACCTGTAAGGATTGGTGGTACCATATTATTTTGATTCCAATATTGATGTATGCCTTTCAGCTTTTTGAAACATTTTTTTCTGATGATAAATTTCTTGATACTGAAAATGTCTTATGGCTATTACCGGTCTGCATGATTATAATTCCTATTGTATACTTTATCAGAATTAAGTTGTATGACAAACACGTACATGGGATAGATTTGGAGGCCATGGATGCAGAGCTGAAGATGTTGCAGGAAAAAGAGCGTTTACGAATGGAGAAAGAAGCACTTAAAACAAAAATATTGTAAATTTGAAGATGATGTGCTTATTAGCGCCTTCAATTACAACCTATGAACCAACCTTCTTCACCTTTTAGCAAGCAACAGTTACTGCCCCAAGAAGAAACTTTAGAAGTTTTAAGACAAAAAGGAGAACTCTATATTGGGATTCCCAAGGAAAACCAATTCCAAGAAAAACGTATTTGTTTAACTCCAGATGCCGTAAATGCCATAACAGCCCATGGGCACCGCGTATTGATAGAATCTGGAGCCGGGGAAGGAGCCAATTATTCAGATATAGAATATTCCAATGCCGGGGGAGAAATTACCAGGGACACCAAAAAAGTATTTTCCTGTCCCCTTATCCTAAAGGTAGAACCGCCCACCCAATCAGAAATACAATTATTAAATCCGCAGGCAACCATTATCTCTGCCCTACAGATAAAAACGCAATCAAAAAAATATTTTGAGGAACTGGCCAAGAAACGGGTCACTGCCATTGCATTTGAGTATATCTTGGATGACGACGGTAAATATCCGGCCGTACGGTCGTTAAGTGAAATTGCTGGGATTTCCTCTGTTTTGGTCGCTTCTGAAATAATGGCAGCCACCAATAAGGGCAACGGACTAATGTTTGGTAACATTAGTGGGGTTCCCCCTGTAGAAGTGGTCATTATAGGCGCCGGCACCGTTGGTGAATTTGCAGCCAGATCTGCAATTGGTTTGGGAGCCAACATAAAGGTGTTCGATAATTCTATTACCAAGCTAAGAAATATACAGACCAACTTAAGACAAACGGTCTATACCTCTACCATACAGCCAAAGAACCTTCTTAAAGCTCTAAAACGCTGTGATGTGGCCATTGGAGCCACTCGTGGCAAGGACAGATCCCCTATTGTTGTTACCAGTACCATGGTGGAACACATGAAAAAAGGAGCCGTGATCATAGATGTGAGCATTGATATGGGTGGCTGTTTCGAAACCAGTGAAATAACTACACACGATAAGCCTACCCGAGAAAAATTTGGGGTCATCCATTATGGGGTACCCAATATCCCCTCTAGGTATCCAAAAACTTCTTCCATTTCCATCAGTAATATATTTACGCCCTATCTTTTGAAAATTGGGGAAGATGGTGGACTTGAAAATTCCTTGAGATTTGATAAAGGACTAAGAAATGGACTATATTTGTACCACGGTATTTTGACCAACAAATCGGTTGGGGAATGGTACGACCTTTCTTATAGTGATATCAATTTTCTTATTTTTTAGTGTATGGCATTTTTAAAACGACTCGGCTTCTTTTTGGTCGGTCTTTCAATCGGAATCGTTTTTCTTACTTTCTTTTTTAAGAAAAAAACGGAAGAAACGGGCACGGAGTTCTGTTATTTTCCCAACTGCAGGGTATTAAAGGACTTAAGATCCAAGCCCCTAACCTATTCCGAGGATATTAAAGACCTTTTAGCCTCCAATGAATTGGATTCCTTGGATATAAATAGCTTTTTTAGAAATGGGGATATAGATTTTGGCAAAAGCAATGCGAAGTCGGTACCTTGCCGTACTTATGTTATAGACGGCACCATAAAAGATAAAAAGGCAATTTTGGAAGTTAAAAATTGCCCTTCTCAAGTTATTGTGGAACGGATTACCCAGTTCCATCAAATCAATTGATCCCTCCTAAATTAAATTTTTCTTCGGGTACGCTCCTTTTTCAATAGGGTAAGTTCCCTCGTTGTCTGTCCAGCAACGGACGTATTTTCCTCTGCCCTTCTTATAAGGTAAGGCATTACATCCCTAACAGGTCCAAATGGCAAGTACTTGGCTACATTGTAACCATGGGCAGCCATATTGAAGGAGATATTATCGCTCATACCATATAATTGTCCGAACCAAATTCTAGGGTCGTTATTGGGAATGCTCATTTTCTCCATTAGCTCCATTAACTTATAACAGCTCAATTCGTTATGTGTACCCGAGAAAAGGGCGATTTTGTCCAAGTGTTCGACTATATATTCAATTGCGGCATCAAAATTCTCATCGGTTGCCCTTTTAGATGGACATATAGGGGTAGGATACCCTTGCTCCTCTGCCCTATCATTTTCTTTTTCCATATAGGCACCTCGTACCACTTTCACCCCTATTATAAAACCTTTTTCTTGTGCTTTTTGATGCAATTCTTTTAGGTAATCCATCCTATCCCAACGATACATTTGCAAGGTGTTGAAAACGATGGGTTTTTCTTTGTTGTATTTTACCATCATATCTTCCACCAAACTATCCGCCGCATCCTGCATCCAACTTTCTTCCCCATCAATCAGAAGGGCCACATCCATATCATGGGCCTTCTTACATACTTTGTCAAATCGCTTGATAATACGCTGCCACTCCTGCTCTTCCGCTTCAGTCAAGGTCTTTCCTTCCCCCATTTTTTGATAGATCGCAAAACGGCCAAAAGCGGTAGGCTTAAAAACCGCGTAGGGTATCCCCTCTTTTTCTTTTACAAAATTGAGGATCTCCATTATTTTCTCGTAGGCAAAATCAAATTGGTTTTCAACATCTTTCCCTTCCACGGAATAGTCCAATACAGATGATACCCCTTTTTGGTGCATTTTTTCGATAAGTGGCATACAATCCTTTTCATTGACACCACCACAAAAATGATCAAAAACCGTTGCACGGATCAATCCTTCCACGGGCAAATGGGCCTTGATGGCAAAATTGGTGACAGCGGAACCTATTCTTACCAAAGGTTCGTTGGTAATCATCTTAAACAAAAAATAGGCTCTCTCCAATTCGGAGTCTGTTTTTAACGCAAAAGCCGTTGCGGTATTTTCAAAAATTTGATCCATTATTGTCAATTTCGTAATGGGCCAAATATAAGTACAGAATATTTATTTTATCTATAAAAATAGCCTTTATTTTGTCTTTTTCAACATGCTCAAAATGAAGTCCATAACAAGCGATTCCTACTCGGTACATTTCAACAAGAAGGCCTATCAAGTATTGAACAAGCATTTAGAAGATGCCAATTATTCCAAGATATTCATCTTGGTGGATGAGAATACCCATAACCTTTGCCTGCCGCAATTTATGGCTAAAATAGAAGGGGATTATCAGTACGAGATCATAGAAATAGAATCCGGTGAAATCCATAAGAATCTGGAGACCTGTACGCAAGTTTGGGAAGCCATGTCCGAATTGGATGCAGACCGCAAAAGTCTCATGATCAATTTAGGCGGCGGGGTCATTACCGATATGGGTGGATTTATAGCCTCCTGCTTTAAAAGGGGCATTTATTTTATCAATGTACCCACTACCCTATTATCCATGGTGGATGCCTCCGTAGGCGGCAAAACTGGGATAGATCTGGGCCCTTTGAAAAACCAGATCGGGGTCATCAACCAACCACAAATGGTACTTGTAATGACTGAATTTCTGAATACCCTGGAAGAAAGACAGCTGCAAAGTGGTTTTGCCGAAATGTTGAAGCATGGGCTTATCAAGGACAAAAAATATTGGGAAGAGCTTACCTTACTATCCCATTTTGATAACATGGATGAATTCATCTATCATTCCGTTCTTATAAAGAATGAGGTGGTTCTGCAAGATCCAACAGAGCAAAACATAAGAAAGATTTTGAATTTTGGCCACACCCTTGGCCATGCCATTGAATCCTATTTCCTCGAAAGCTCAACTCTTGAGACGCTATTGCACGGAGAGGCCATAGCCATAGGGATGATTATGGAGGCGTTTTTATCCAAAGAACTCACAGGCCTGTCCGAAAGAGAACTGGAGGATATTAAGACCACCTTTCTTCATAGGTATAAAAAAGTAGCTTTCACAGAAGAGGATATACAGGCCATCTTGGGCCTGATGAAGTTCGACAAAAAGAATTCCCATGGCAATATCAATTTTGTGCTCTTGAAATCCATTGGAATCCCTGTTATCGACATAAAAATACCTAACAATTTGTATATAAAGGCTTTTGATTACTACAAAGTTTAAAGCCTACACCTACATAAATAGGCAGTTTTACAACTCTTTCAGTTGCGTAAGGTTTAAATAGTATAGCTTAGGATAAGAAACCATCCTAAAAACCAAACTATGATACGCAGGCTAGTAGACTACAAAAAATTGGACCATAATGTGGCCAACCTTCTCATTGAAAAATATCCACATGGTTATGGAGATAGCGATATTATCTCCTTCAAGAACATGCATGGAGAAATCGTGGAGGCCGTAGAGGTCAAAACCCTTGACACCCTTTATCTAGTTAAGATCAGTAAGTGTTTGGCACGTTTTATTGCTGAATTCGATGATAAAATGGAAAAGGAACTGGAAACCAAACCTATTAAACCACAGGTCATCGCAGGAGAGGAAGGTGAAACCGAGTACGAGGATCATCTAGAAGAAGATTTTGAAGAATAATTACAACGCTTCGCTTGTGCCTTTTTATTGGGCCCTACTATTTCATTTCGATATGGAGCGTATTGGAAGGTAAATTCCGCCCCAAAAAATATAATGATGTACGTGTAATATACCCACAACAATATCAATATCCGGCAACCATTTAAAAATTGCTCCGAAAAAGCCTATAATAATACAAAAGGATAGCAGGAAGCTGAAAATATCAGAAATAACATCAACAATATCAGGCGCTATTTGTCCTATATACGAACTCATTACGTTCAGCAAGATGGAAAATCCCAAAGAGACCAAGAACAAAAAGCCTAGCACCAAGATCATCCCAAAGGATATCCATCTGTCCAGCAAGGTTTTTAAGAATCCATTTTTTTTAGATTTTACCCGCCATATGAAATTTATGGTCTTTTTAAATTGAAAAAAAAGCAGTTGCCCCGAAGAGCAATATATCAATTCCAAGAATAACGCTAAACGTACTACTATGGTTCAGGGAGGCATTTGCTATCATTCCTTCAATAGCTTCGGAAACCCCTTCCCCTATCAGCCCAACTGCCTTTTGTACAATCGTTCCCTAAACAGCTTCCACTCCAAAATAATATCCAGTGATGGATATATGGATTCTTAATAAGCAAGGAAGTGAAAATAAGGTGTCGTAGGCAATAATAATACTTTTACCAAAAGGGTAGTTATCGTACCATGAGACAGTTGTTTTTTAAAATAAGGTAAAGAATGTATTCATTCCCCCTACCATCATAAATATCGACTCTCTAGAATAGCCTGGTGATGTTTCTGATGTCCGGAAATAATTAACCCGACAGCACCAACACTCATTTTTGCACTACTGGCCATCCCGGATTTGTTTAATTCTCCTTCTTCAAAAGTTTCGAATAAAGCAATAGTAGAGTGTCTCACTGCAATATACTCCTTTACAATACTTTCTCTAGTGCGCTTATTGGCTTTGGACACCGGAACATATTCATCTTGGTCAAATCCAGGCAAGTGTGTTTTATCATTTCTATAAAAACGCAGGGCCCTATATTGAAAAATTCGTTCCGTATCTATCAAATGAACCAATACCTCTAAAACGGTCCATTTACCAACACCATAGGCATAGGTAAGTTTCTCTTCCGGAATATTCTTTACTTGATTCACAAACTGGTCCATGCCTGTTTTCAATCCTTCCATTAACTCTATATCCCCCAAGGCCTCAATGTAGGGTTGATAATAAGAATTGTAATCTGTAGTTCTTAAGTCAGTTGTTCTCATCATATAAAAATAAAAATCCCAATCAAAGATAATGATTGGGATTTTAAATACGTATTAAATTAGTTACAGCTCGTTAAAAATAGTGTGCATCAAACGTTTTTTATCATTGATGCTCTCTTCCAATGAGATCATGGTTTCAGTTCTACTGATTCCATCAATATCATCAATTTTGAATATGATATTTTTAGCGTGATTTGTATCCTTGGCCCTTATTTTACAGAAAATATTAAATTTCCCCGTGGTTATATGCGCTACAGTTACAAAAGGAATTTGGTTCAAACGTTCCAAGACAAATTTTGTTTGATGTGTTTTTTCCAAAAATATACCTACATAGGCAATAAAGGCATAACCCAATTTAACATAATCCAAGGTCAATGACGAACCTTTAATTATGCCCGCCTCTTCCATTTTCTTCACTCTAACATGTACAGTACCTGCTGAGATCAATAATTTTTTTGCTATATCTGTGAACGGAGTTCTGGTATTGTCTATAAGCATGTCCAGAATCTGGTGATCTATTTCGTCTAATTTAACTTTACTCATTGGTGTAAATATTTTAGGCAAAAATAGATAATTAAGAAATTAAATGTAATAAATAATCTATTTTTTTAAGAAAACCATAACTATATGCAGATTTCAAACGATTTCATTCAATATTTACCCTATGCAATTCATAAGAGTTTTATTGGATTTTACCATTTCTGCATCCTTTTCATCAAGACAATCATAGGTTTTATGACCAAAATATTGATCAAGATCACCTGTCTTATCAAGAAACGGGATAAAATTTATAACGTTGGAATCCAAGACCTCTTTATACAGTAGCCCCAAGTCTGAATTTTTGGGAAGTGAAGGCCTTAATTGGTCCGCATTTTTAATTAGTATATCGTAATATAATTTGCTGTTTTCAGGAATTTCAAAGTAATTGTTCTGGGCATATAAATGTACCTCCGCTTTTGCAATGGTCTCTACCCCTTTTAATATGGAATAAAACATATACATCCTTGTATGTTCTCTTTCGTAATCCTCAGGATAATGGCCAGCCTCGAAAAGTATGGTTGGTGTGTTCAACATTTGAAATGCATCTCCCACGCAATTATGATTAAAGCTATCATCATACCTACCTACTTGTCCCGGAATCAACTCTTGCAATAAACTGTTCATGGCAACAATCAACTGCATGCTGATACCCCTTGTTAGTGAAATACACCTTTCCTGGTCATGAGCCGGGGACAAAAATGAAATGGTTGCTGGTTTTTGGTCCTTTCCAACATTGAATATAGTCCTTTGATCATGAAGGTTAAAACAAAAGTCGGGCTCAAAAGCTTCATAAACCGCTCGCAACACTTTGCTTTCTGGCTGGGAACGATCATGGGCATCCCTATTTAAATCGATCTTATTAGCGTTTATACGTGTGTATGCGGCAGCTCCATCAGGACTTAAAATGGGGATAATCTTCAGCGTACATTCCTTGAGAATGGTTGTTACCAGATCTGAGGATTGGTTTAAATAATTCAATAGGTCCAAAACAGCCTTGGTAGTGGTAGATTCATTTCCATGCATTTGGGACCACATCAATATTTTTTTAGGTCCTGTGCCCAAGGTTACCATTTTTATTTTTTTTTGAAGCACGGAAAACCCTATGTCCTCAATTTTTAGTGCGTTGGATTGTTGGTTTAGAAATTTATCAATATCTCCAATGGTCACGTATCTGCCTGTGACCGCATTTTCCTTTATCGTTGAATAATCCAAATCAAATGGCAACATAAAATTCTGTTAGTTATTTGTTTACAAAGCTAACATCAATTAAAATTACAATTGTATACTAATAATAATTACATATGTATACGTTAGAAAGAGTAAAAGACCACCTTTGGGCTACCATTGTGTTCTACTAATGAACCATTAATAGAATCGATCAATAATAGGATATTAAAATACTATTATTCATATTGTTATGATATTTTATTTAATGTTTAAGTCTAATCTTTAACGCTGTCTTATTCTATATACCTTCTTCTTATTGATCCAAAAATGATTACTTTTGTATAAATTATGTTACAATGTTAAATCAAGATGCGTTTTTAAAAAGACTTGAAACTGTTATCCAATATTATGACCTTTCAGCCTCAGCATTGGCTGACAAAATTGGCGTACAGCGATCCAGTATTTCGCATTTGTTGACAGGAAGGAATAAACCGAGTTTGGAATTTGTACTGAAGGTTGTGCGTACCCTTCCGGAGGTCAATCTGTATTGGTTGCTTCAGGGCGAAGGTGAATTCCCCTCAAATACGAAGAGTGAGAAAGCAACCCTATTCTCCACTCCAGAAAAACCTATAGCAAAAGAAATCCCTCATCCTCCAATTACCAAGACTCAAATAAGTAATAGCCACAGCAATAAAACAGTTGAACGCATAGTGCTTTTTTATTCGGACGGGAGTTTCGAATCTTATTTAGATAAAAAGGAATAACGTCACTTTTTATCGAAACCGAATTAAAAGTTGATAAAAGTTTAAATGGTAGATACCCACAATTTTCTTTTCTTTGTGGGTATGATTAAAAACTCATTTTACATATTTTTTTCAATGTTCTTGTGCGTATCGTGTTACCAACCGGAACGTAACTGTAACCAATTCAAAGAGGGGGAATTCAGTTTTACTTCTTTGGTGAATGGGGAAGAAATGACAACCACCTTTATCCGTAAAAATGGCATTGAAATTGATTTCTTCCAAGGAAAAAGCGACACCTCTACCGTAAGATGGATCAACGATTGTGAATATATCGTAAAAAAGATCAATCCTAAAAATATGGCAGAGGAAAAATCCGTCCATATGAAGATCATGTCCACTACTGATGACACTTATACCTTTGAATACAATATTGTTGGGGACAAAAAGAGATCTAGGGGAACAGCAACTAAAACCAATTAAACCATGTTTGAAATTTTCACCAGTCCAGATGCCTGGATAGCGTTATTGACTCTAACATTTTTGGAGATTGTATTAGGTATAGATAACATCATATTTATATCTATTGCCGCGGGCAAGCTAGATAAATCTTTACGAAAAAAAGCAACGAACCTAGGATTGATCTTGGCAATGGCGATGCGAATCCTATTACTTTTTGGGATTTCTCTTCTTACCTCCATGAAAAAGCCTTTTTGGATTATAGAGGGGGATTGGGTGACCGGCGGTATCAGTGGGCAAGCGCTCATCCTTTTTGGAGGAGGGTTATTTTTACTTTACAAGAGCACCAGTGAGATTCATGAAAAAGTTGAGGATAAAGGTCATGATGAACGTGAAGTACAAAAACAGAGTTCCTCCTCCCTATCCAGTGCTATTGTCCAAATCACGGTAATCAATATTGTATTCTCATTCGATTCCATCCTTACTGCCATAGGAATGACCAATGGCATTTCTCCCAATCCCAACGACGCCCTGATTCTTATGGTTGTAGCTGTAGTAATTTCAGTAATCATCATGATGTTATTTGCAAACCCGGTAGGGGAATTTGTAAACAAACACCCATCCATACAAGTATTGGGTCTATCCTTCCTTATTTTAATAGGATTTATGCTTATTGCAGAATCGGCACATATTTCACATTTAATCGTATTTGGTAACGAGGTTGGGGTTATACCTAAAGGATACCTCTATTTTGCGATATCATTCTCGTTGATGGTAGAGTTTTTAAATATGCGGGTTCGTAAGAAGGTTGAACCGGAAAACGAGTCTGTAGCGAAGTAACTCTAAATTCACCTTGTGACATACATAAAAAAAAAGCCCTTGGATATCCAAGGGCTTTTTTTTTATGTATGTCAGTAACCTAATTTGGTCTACTATAAGCCAGTTCAGGATTAATGTCCTTATGCCGTTTAAAAAGTCTTTGTTGTTGCTTAACCGTTAAGGTACTGCCATCATGGCTCCAGCCTGGGGGGCCAAAGATGTACATAAGGGCATGCGATAATTTTTTTGATTTCTTTACATCCAAATAAATGTCCTTGAACTCATGAGTGAGGATAACAATTGGATTATTGGATTCTGGGGCGTGAATCACACCGTACTTTACATTTATATCATCATCCAATTCCTTCCAAGTGCCAAAAATCTTATCAAAAATATTAAGAAAGCCTCCGTGATTTTTATCCAAATATTCTACATTTTGCGCATGGTGCACCTGGTGCATGGTATGGGTGTTAAAAATCTTCTCTAAAAAGCCCATTTTCGGAATATAGACGGAATGTAGTTGAAATTGCCACAATGCCTCAATCCCTAAACAAACTACTACCATTTCAGGGGGAAAGCCTAATGCGGGCATCCACATGTAAAATAAGGGCTTGTACAGTATAGTGAACCAACCGTTTCTCACTGCCGTACCTAAATTGAAATTATCTGAGGAATGATGAACAATATGGGCAGCCCATAAAATACGTATTTCATGGTTGGCCCTATGGAACCAATAATAAGTAAAATCATCGGCTAATTGGCAAAGAAGCCATATATACCAAGCATAACCAAAGGATTCGAAACCAATGATATTAGTTCTCACCCCATTGGCATCCATTGGATTAAAAAGTTCATAGGTGAATTCAAAAATTACAATTGCAGAAATAACCTTTATAAGAGGGGCAATAATAGCCGAACCAATACCCATAAAACCACTGGCAGCAAAATCTTTCCACTCGTACAAATCATCATCACCGTGGGTTTTGCTGTAAGTTAATTCCAATAAGATAAAGGCGATAAAACAGGGGACTCCGTATACTAACGGATTGGTAAAATCCATAAAAACAATTTTTTTTGTAAATATAACAATAAACAGAGGCTTTTTTTTAATACTTTAACAATAACATACCTAATTGGGTTAAAGTGTGATGGACGCCTATTTATCCTTGATACTCCTTAATAATTTATTTTGCTCTTTCATTAATTTTTCCAGATTGGCCAACAACTCTATATTTTTCGGAGTGGCCACTTCCTGATTTTTGGGATCTTCCGATTTGGATTTAAACCGATTGATAAACTTGATGACCACAAAGATGGTGAAGGCCACTACAATAAAGTCGATAAAAACTTCTATCAGTTCGCCATAAGCGATCGCGACCTCTTCTAAATTGCCTTGAGCTGGCCTAAGTATTAATTTTCTATCTGAATAGTTAACACCAGTTGTCAATAAGTTCAAGGGAGGCATGATGGCTTTTTTCACAATCGCATTAACCACATTGTTAAAGGCTGTTCCTATGATGATACCAACAGCCATATCTATCATATTTCCTTTGATCGCAAAATTCTTGAATTCTTTAAAGAAATCCTTCATATAGCTACTTAAAACAACAGTGTCTGACCTTCATCTTCTGGATTGGAATCCTTGGGCTTTGAAGAATTTGAGGCTGTGGTATCATTAGAAGGGTCCAAGGACTCTTCGTCTACCACTTCTATGTCCTCCGGTTTTTGCTCTTCTGCCTCTTCATAGGGCAATGGTTCCAGCGCGTTTACACTCTTTACCTTTTCTGACGTCAAAACATTACCTAAAGCCTTTATTCCCTTAACCGCTATAAAGTCTTCCAAATCAATTGTTTGGTTGGGCTTAACTTCTTTGCCTCTCGGTTTTGAAAATTCTACTTCTACAACAGGTCTCCAGTCCGTGGAAATTAACTCCAGGACCGATTTAGGGTGTTCGGAAATGAACAATTCCTCTTTTCCCTCATTTTCTATGACGAAGCGTTTTATGTAATATTTCTCCTTTTCCCCCTCAAAATAGACTGCTGATAAGGGTTTGTCAGGATTCCATTTTTCCAATAGTATCATATCTTCATCAAAATGTGTGGAAAGGTCCGGTATTAAAGTTTTGCATACTCCTTTTTGGGTTACTACAAGCAGAAGGTCGTCTCCCCTAAATTCCCCTAATAGGTCTCCCCTTCCATCAACATTAAGCCTTCTGACCACATCATCAAACCATATTTTTCTTGGCTTCAAGGTGGAAACGCCCTTTTCCTTTAGTTCGACTCGTTTAATAGGGTATTTTGTGACTACATTTCCTTTGGAAGCCCTCCCTTTTATTAGGACATCCGCAAAATCAATGTCCCATTTTAGTTTTTTTATACTGCCAGCTTGGCGCAATAATACGGTAACCACCTCTGCTTCCCCATTAGGATTCTCCGAAAAATACAAGATCTCGGAATTGGCCTTCCCATTGGTCAAATCATAAATTTTATCTCTAGTGATACTGGTAACATTAAAACGTTTGATATAACTCGGGCCACCTTTTCCGTCCTTATAAATTATGTTGTAAATAGTACGCTTGTCCTTTTTCTTGAAAACCGCGACATGAATGATGTTTTTGCCAACAAATGTCTTATGGTCTACCCTAGTGATCATCATTTTACCATCATTCGTAAAACAGATGATATCATCAATATCACTACATTCGGTTACATACTCGTCTCTTTTTAGGGAAGTGCCCACAAAGCCCTCCTCCTTGTTCATATAAAGTTTTGTGTTTCGAATGACCACTTTAGTGGCTTCAATATCATCAAAAATTCGAATTTCAGATTTTCGCTCCCTTCCTTTTCCGTATTTTTCCTTTAAACTCTTGAAGTAATCGATGGCATAATCGATCAAATGCTCAAGGTGGTATTTTACCTGGGCAATTTTTTCTTCAAGCGTTTCAATAAGTTGTTGGGCCTTTTCCAGATCGAATTTGGAAATCCTTTTGATTCGAATTTCAGTAAGCCGTACAATATCATCCTCTGTAATAGCTCTTTTCAGATGGCCCACATAAGGCTGTAACCCCTTATCAATGGCCAGTATAACACCTTCCCACGTTTCTTCCTCTTCAATATCCCTATATATCCTTTTTTCAATAAAGATACGCTCCAAGGATGTAAAATGCCACTGTTCATCTAGTTCCGAAAGCTGTATTTCCAATTCAGCTTTTAATAGCTCCACCGTATTATCAGTGGATCTTTTCAACATTTCCACCACTCCAATGAAAAGAGGCTTGTTGTCTTCAATAATACAACCCAGAGGTGAAATTGATGATTCACAGGCTGTAAATGCATAAAGGGCATCAATTGTCTTGTCAGGTGAAAGTCCACTTGGCAAATGCACCAAAATCTCTACATCTGCAGCTGTATTATCCTCAATTTTTTTGATTTTTATTTTGCCTTTATCATTTGCTTTTAGGATAGAATCTATTAAAGTAGAGGTGTTGGTTCCGTATGGAATCTCATTAATAACCAGCGTATTTCTATCCAGTTGTGAAATTTTTGCCCTGACGCGTATTTTCCCTCCCCTTAGTCCTTCATTATAATTGGTAACATCAATGATCCCCGCTGTAGGGAAATCTGGAAATAGCGTAAAACGCTGTCCTTTTAGATGTTTAATGGAGGCGTCTATCAATTCAATAAAATTGTGTGGGAGTACTTTTGTGGATAGTCCTACCGCAATTCCTTCGGCCCCTGATGCCAATAGAAGCGGAAATTTAACCGGAAGATTTACGGGTTCTTTACGTCTGCCATCATAAGATTGCTGCCATTCGGTGATTTTTGGACTAAAAACAACTTCCAGTCCAAATTTGGATAGTCTGGCCTCGATATATCTCGACGCCGCTGCCCCGTCTCCAGTTAAAATATTCCCCCAGTTTCCTTGGGTATCGATCAGCAGATCTTTTTGTCCGATCTGCACCATGGCATCTGCTATGCTGGCGTCACCATGGGGATGGTACTGCATGGTATGCCCAACAACGTTGGCCACCTTGTTGTACCTGCCGTCATCAAGCTCCTTTAGGGCGTGCATGATCCTCCTCTGTACGGGTTTAAAGCCGTCTTCAATAGCTGGTACTGCACGTTCTAAAATAACATAGGAAGCGTAATCTAAAAACCAATCTTTGTACATCCCCGTGACCTTGGTCAAGGAGTCTTGGGAATTGTCTAGGTTTTCATTAATTCCTTCATTTACTTCTTCATTCTCTTCCATTCAGAAAGATTCGTATTAGTTTGGTTTATATTTAGTTGTCCTTAACAAGGTCAAGTTCAACTTTAAGATTCTCTATAATAAATTTCTGACGGTCAGGTGTGTTTTTACCCATATAAAATTCCAACAAATTCTCAATGGACAAAGCTTTGTCCAACATCACGGGCTCCAAACGAATGTCATCTCCAATGAAATGTTGGAATTCGTCCGGAGAAATTTCACCCAATCCCTTAAACCTGGTGATCTCCGGTTTTCCTGTGAGCTTTTCAACCGCATTTCTTCGTTCCTCATCACTATAGCAATAGATTGTTTCTTTTTTATTTCGCACCCTGAACAAAGGGGTCTGTAATATATAGAGATGGTTCTCCTTGATTAGCTCTGGAAAAAATTGAAGGAAGAAAGTAATCAACAACAAACGGATATGCATCCCATCAACATCGGCATCCGTAGCGATTACAACATTATTGTACCTGAGATCCTCCATAGACTCTTCTATGTTCAAGGCAGCCTGCAGTAAGTTGAATTCTTCGTTCTCGTATACAATCTTCTTGGACATCCCATAGGAATTCAAAGGCTTTCCCCTTAGACTAAATACGGCTTGGGTATTCACGTTCCTAGATTTGGTAATGGAACCCGATGCAGAATCTCCCTCTGTGATAAACAAGGTGCTCTCCAATCGCTTTTCGTTTTTCATATCCCCAAGATGCACCCTACAATCCCTAAGTTTCTTATTGTGCAAGCTTGCTTTTTTTGCCCGGTCCTTTGCTAATTTTCTTATTCCGGAAAGTTCTTTTCTTTCCCGTTCCGCCTGGATGATCTTACGCTGGAGTTTCTCTGCGGTATCTGGGTTTTTGTGAAGGTAATTGTCTAACTGTTTCCCTACAAAATCGTTGATGTACGTTCTAACCGTTGGAAAGGCACCTCCCATATCGGTGGAACCCAACTTTGTTTTGGTCTGACTTTCAAATATAGGTTCCATCACTTTAATGGCAATGGCCGAAATTATGGATTTTCGTATATCGGACGCCTCATAATTTTTTCCATAAAAGTCACGAATGGTCCTTGCTACTGCTTCCCTAAAGGCAGATTGATGTGTCCCCCCCTGCGTGGTGTGCTGGCCATTCACGAATGAATGGTATTCCTCACTATACTGTGTTTTGCTATGTGTTATGGCAACTTCTATATCCTCTCCTTTTAAATGAATGATAGGATAAAGCATATCATCCTTAGGATTGTTGTCCTCCAGTAAATCCTTTAATCCGTTTTCGGAATGGAATTTTTCCCCATTGAAAACGATGGTCAGACCTGGATTTAAGTAGACATAGTATTTAAGCATGCGCTCTACATACTCATTCCTATATTTATATTTTTTGAAGATGACCTCGTCTGGAATAAACGATACTTTGGTTCCCTTGCGTTTCGTTGTTTCCACAGGACCATCTTCTGACACAAGGTTCCCTTGATGGAATTCGGCAGTTTTTAAAAGATTTTCCCTAGAAGATTCTACTTTAAAAAATGTGGACAGCGCATTGACTGCTTTGGTACCAACACCATTTAAGCCTACAGATTTCTTAAAGGCCTTACTGTCATACTTACCCCCAGTGTTCATTTTGGAAACCACGTCCACAACTTTACCCAAAGGAATACCTCGTCCGTAATCCCGGACGCTGACCACATTATCCTTTATGACAATATCTATAGTCTTACCTGCCCCCATCACAAACTCATCAATACAGTTATCCATAACTTCCTTAAGAAGTATGTAGATACCGTCATCTGCAGAGGATCCATCGCCCAATTTTCCAATATACATTCCAGGTCGCAAACGAATATGCTCCTTCCAATCCAATGAACGTATATTATCTTCTGTATATTGGGTGTTTTCCATTAATTAAGTGGTTTATGGCGCGTTGCTAATATAGGGAGTGTTGCAAAAAGATAAAAACACTACCTGCTAAAGTAATTAACAATAGCTCGTATACTTTTGTTGATATAGATTGTGATCCAAACGATTTAGGTTTCAGTAAGAGCAATTGAAAGTTACAGCTACCAAAGACGTTAGTTTTAATATAACAAAAATATAATAAAATACCCCAAGTAAAATGGATGCTCTGCTCAACATCGACTTCACTTGGGGCAATAATGAATTTTTATAAGGAATTTTACTTTTTAAATTTCTACCAATTGGTGCATTAAGGTAAATGAGTGCTAAGATTACGCAGTAGCCGACCCCGTTTACTTAAAGTACATTTTTTATAATAATTTCAGAATGGCTGGTCAACGAAAAGTGGTGCTGATTTTTAGAATTAAAACCAGACGGAGAAAACAATATTTTATTTAAAATTAATATTTAAAAGATATGTATTTGGCACAATAATTGTATTATATTTTCTATATTGTTGTATCTTATAATCTATAAAAATAATGAAAGAATCATTCCTTACGCTCGTACTTTGCCTCTTTGTTAGCCTAGGTTTTTCGCAAGAAAACTTAAAAAAAGTTTTTGGGACCATTTCCGACGATTTTGGTGTGCTGAGGGATGTTAATATTTCAATTGAAGGAAAAACCAACACTGCAATATCCGATGGTACCGGAAAATATGAGATATCGACCCTGGCAGGGGATATTTTGGTTTTTAGCCGTATGGGAATGTTGCCAATGGAAATAGCCGTTGAGGACGTTACCAGGGTGTTGAATATCAAAATGTATGAGAAAACAGAGAATTTAGAGGGGGTAACCGTTACAAAATCATTAAAGAACCAAAAGGAATTGGCCATAGAATATAGGACCAATCCTAAGGTAATAAGAACTGCATTCGGTTATTGGGATGCCGATGCTACTGGTTTTTCATTGCGTGTTATTGATAAAAATCAGATAAATACAGGCGCCTTTGATTTGGCTGCCGTAATCCAAGGTAGATTTCCCGGAATTAAGGTGCTAAGGTCGGCGGCGGAAACAAAAATAATATTCCGCGTTCAGGGGAGTTTGGGTGTAAAGCCAGCGGGCTATGATATCGACGGACTTTTGACCGAACAATTTCCTTCCTTTATTGATCCCCAAAACATTGATCGTATTGCTATAGTAGCTTCCATGAATGGGCTTATACGATATGGAACTTTTGGCAAGGGCGGTATAATTGTCATCAATACCAAAACGGCGCGTTTTGAACCAAAGGACGAAAATGGTGAAATTATTGATGTAGCCCGTGTTCAGGACAATAAATACTTCGATCATGCGGTCCAAAATAAAAATGCGATCAATGGCCCCACATACCTTCAAGAATTGAATGCAGCAAAAGACCAGCAGGAAGCCATATCCATATACAATGCGAATGCGTTAAAATATTCAAGTTCTTATTTCTATTTTTTGGACGCTTACGACTATTTTACCAAAATAACAGAAAACCAACCATTTGCCGACAATATCATTGCTGAACACTGGTCATTATTTGAAGATAATCCAGTCGCCTTAAAGTCATTGGCATATATGTACCAGGCCATGGGGGAAATTGAAAAGGCTAATGACATCTACAAGGAGGTCTTTATATTGCGCCCCAATTATGCGCAGTCCTATTTGGACCTGGCCGGCAGTTATCAAGAAATTGGTGCCTACCAGAAGGCAGCTGCTATATATGCCCGTTACGGATATCTCCTTGATGAAGATGGCTTCCTTAACGATAACCAAAAGATCTTTACACAGATCATGGATCGGGAGCTGAACAACCTGATCACCTTGAAGGGAAAACAACTTTTATCAAAACGCGACCTGAAGAAGTTGACCCTGGACGAATATTTCGAGGGTACCCGCCTGGTCTTCGAATGGGCCGACAGTGAGGCTGAGTTTAAATTACAGTTTGTAAACCCCGAAAACCGTTATTTTGATTGGAGCCATAGTTACCGGGACAATGCCGAACGGATCAAGGACGAAAAATCATTGGGCTATGCTACCGAGGAATATTTGATAGATGGTTCCTTGAAGGGCAATTGGCAGGTGAACATTAACTATTCAGGCAACAAGAGCCTGACCCCTACCTATCTTAAGGCTACGATTTACTATAACTATGGCAGCCCATACCAGAGCAAGGAAACCAAGGTTTTTAAACTGAGCCTTAAAAACGTCAACCAACGCTTGTTCACGGTCAATAGTGGCAACGTGGTGGTTTCTAATTAAATACGCTTGTAAAATGCTTATATTTAATGGTTTATAGATGGGGCATGGTCGGCAGCTTCTATCCCCATTTTGATCCATTTTCGGATTTCCAACGAGTCGATGTATCGGTCCAAAGCCTTTCAGCCGCAGAATAAGGCGATACTTGTTGGTCATAACGTTGTTTTATCTTATTGAACAGGACATTTTTATAGGAAATAGTTTTCCCCTTTTTTTTAGGGAGGCCTTATCGATTTGCAGGAACACCTTAGCCGCCGAATCACCTCTCATCATTGCCCATTCAGCACTGGGCCATGCTAAGATCAGCCGTGGGTTATAGGTCTTTCCGCACATGGCATAATTACCGGCCCATTAGCTGTTTCCAATTACAACGGTAAATTTTGGAACCACTGAACTTCGCACGGCATTGACCATCTTCGTACCGTCTTTAATGTTAACTTTTACTGATCACCATAAAACCGGTCACACATCCTGCATGAAAACCAAAAGGATAATTATACATTAAAACGGAAGTGCATAACATCACCGTCCTTAACAATGTATTCCTTGCCCTCTACTTTCATTTTACCGGCCTCTTTTACTTTGGCCTCACTTCCCAAGGCAACAAAATCCTCATAGGCAATCACTTCGGCACGGATAAATCCTTTCTCAAAATCGGTATGGATAACCCCAGCTGCTTGTGGTGCTGTGGCTCCAACAGGAATGGTCCATGCCCGCACTTCTTTTACCCCTGCCGTAAAATAGGTTTCGAGGTTCAATAATTTATAAGCACCGCGAATCAATTTGGCAGATCCTGGCTCTGTAAGACCAAGGTCTTCCAAAAACATTTGTCGCTCTTCATAGGTTTCCAGTTCGGTAATATCGGCTTCCGTACCTACCGCTAAAAAGATTACTTCTGCATTCTCGTCTTTAACCGCTTCCATTACCTTATCAACATAACTGTTACCAGAAGTTGCTGACTCTTCATCTACATTACAAACGTACATTACCGGTTTGTCGGTGATGAATTGCAATGGTTTTACAAATTCATTTCTGTCGTCTTTACTGAATTCAATGGCACGTATGGAAACCCCAGCTTCCAATCCTTGCTTTATCTTTAAAAGGACAGCTTCTTCTTTTTGAGCCTCCTTGTTACCTGTTTTAGCTGCACGTTTTACTTTTTCAAGTTTCTTGTCAACCGTCTCCAGATCTTTTAATTGCAATTCCATGTCGATGGTCTCTTTATCTCTGATAGGATTAATGGAACCGTCCACATGAACAATATTATCATCGTCAAAACATCTCAATACATGAAGAATTGCATCAGTTTCGCGAATATTTCCAAGGAATTGATTGCCGAGGCCCTCACCTTTACTAGCACCTTTTACCAAACCTGCTATATCTACAATTTCAACTGTAGCGGGCAAGACCCTTTCTGGATTCACCAATGACTCCAATTTTTCTAACCTAGCATCTGGAACATTAACTACTCCTATATTAGGTTCTATGGTACAAAAAGGAAAATTTGCACTTTGTGCTTTGGCATTGGACAAACAATTGAAAAGTGTTGATTTGCCAACATTTGGCAATCCTACGATACCTGCTTTCATTCTTTCGTTATTTTAAGGGTGCAAATATAGTCCTTAAAAGGAACTTTTTGATCATGAATTAATGAAACAATATTGTGCCCTTAATAATTGGAGTATAGTAGGATTAGAAATAATGATGCTAATCATTACAATTAGGAAATTAGAAGTAATAAGCAACACACAAGTAGTATCTAACTAAATTAATTTGAAGTTGCAATGAAAATTACAGTAGCTATTTTACAAAAATCAAAGTCAAAAATTTCGAGATTAATAATTATCCATTATAGAAAATACTATACGGTAAAAAAAATTTATAAATTCAATAATTTTCATAAAAAAATGTTAATTGGGTTTATTTTTAGTATTTTGGGCACATATTAACGCCTAAATAATATAACATGAGATTAACATATGCTATTTCAGCATTTCTATTATTCAGTTTCTCAACTGCTTTTTCACAGACTTCCGTAAGTGGAACTGTGAAGGATGATGCAGGTTTGCCCTTAGCAGGAGTGAACATTGTGGAAAAAGGTACATCTAACGGAACATCAACCAATTTTGATGGAAACTATGAAATATCTGTAGCAGATAATGCCACATTGGTATTCAGTTATGTAGGATTTGCCACTACTGAAATAAAGGTAAGCGGCCAATCTACTATTAACGTGGTTCTTGCAGAAGGTATGCAACTGGAAGAATTTATTGTGGTTGGTTCACGTACGGCACCTAGAAGTAATGCGGACACCCCATTACCTGTAGATGTGATAGGTGCTAAAGAATTGACTTCCACTGGACAAATGACCTTTGATAAGGCATTACAGTACAGAATCCCATCTTTTAACACGGTACAAACCCCGGTAAACGATGCAACCTCTTTATTGGATCCTTATGAAATAAGGAATATGGGACCAAGTAGAACGTTGATCTTAATCAATGGAAAAAGAAAGAATCTTAGTGCTTTATTATACACCCAAACCTCTCCAGGACGTGGTGAAACAGGTGCTGATATCTCAGCTATCCCTACAGACGCCATCAAAAGAGTTGAAATATTAAGAGATGGAGCTTCTGCACAATATGGTTCAGATGCCATAGCCGGTGTAATGAACATTATACTAAAAGATAGTCCTAATGAAGGTTCCGCTACAATTAGAACAGGTATTACCTCTGAAGGTGATGGCGAAATGTTTGGTGTTGCCGTAAATAATGGCAGTACTATTGGCGAAGATAAAGGCTTTGTAAATTACACAATAGATCTATCTAAAGTAAATCTTGCAAATAGACCAGGTACAGTAAATGCAGCTGGTGAAGCTGCAGATTTTGGTGCTGATATAGCAGATGTACAAGAGTTTTTAGGTCGAAGGCCAGATGCAGGAAATATCAATGGTTCTCCTGAAACAGCGGCTGCTAAATTCTCTCTGAACTTTGGTTATGACCTTAGTGAAAACACAGAACTTTATGCTAATGCTGCATATGTTTATAAAAGCGTAAATAGTTTTGCCAACTATAGAACTCCATATTGGAGAACTGCTGATCCTTATGAAGATGGTGGTTTTCCATATCTAGCAGATTTTTTTCCTGGTGATAATCCAAATAATCCAAATGGGTATGATGGTTATGTACCAACCTTTGAAGGGCTGTTAAGTGATTATAATGCAACTATTGGTTTTAAATCAACTATTAACGATTGGAATGTTGATGCAAGTTTTACTACTGGTGGCAACTTACAAACTTATAAAGTGAATCAAACCCATAACCGAAATGTAGTTTACTCTCCTTCAGTATTCATAGATGCAAATGGAAATGGCTCTGTAGATGATGGTGAAATTACTGAAGGTTCAGAATTGTACCGAACAAATAGTCAGCAATCATTCGATCCAGGAGGAACTGCTTTCTCTCATAATGTTGGAAATATTGATATTTCGAGACTACTCTCTGATAAAGTAAGTATTGGTGTTGGTGCCGAATTTAGAACAGAAACCTTTGAAGTCATAGAAGGTGAACTAGCTTCTTATGATGGTGGTGGGGCCGATTCATTTGCGGGAGCTTCTCCTCAAAACTCAGGCAAATTTAACAGATACAACATTGGTGGGTATTTCAGTTTAGATTATGACGTCACAGATGCTTTTTTACTTAGTGGTACCGTAAGGACAGAAAACTATTCTGATTTTGGTAATGCTTTTGTATACAAATTTAGTTCTCGTTATAAAGTAAGTGATGCCTTTACCTTAAGAGGTTCAATTTCTTCTGGGTTCAGAGCTCCTACCCTACACCAAATTTATACTCAAAAAGCACAGTATAGCTTTATTCCTGGTCAAGGCATCCAAGTAGGTGGTTTAATTAATAATGTTTCTACCCAGGCTAAATTATTGGGTATTCCTCAATTGGATGCCGAAACATCTCAAAATTTCACAATTGGTTTTGGTGGTAAAATTGCGAGTCAATTTAGTTATACTTTTGATTATTATAACATTGCTGTTAAAGACCGGATTGTATTAGGCGCTGAAATAAGTGCTACTGGTGATGATACAAATCCTTTGGATATTCTTTTAGCTTCTAATAACTTAAGTGATGTAAGCTTCTTTTCAAATGCAATTGACACCAAAACATCTGGTATTGATGTAGTATTAAGCTATGATAATATTATATTAGGTGAAGGTTTACTAGATTTAAACTTATCTGGAAACTACACTATTCAAAACGAACGTGATGGAGCAGTTAAAGACATTCCTTTAGTTGCCAATGCTGGACAGTCTGTTGTGAATGAAACGCAAGAAGCCTTATTCTTTACTTCTAGACCGGTAACAAAATGGATCTTAGGAGCTAATTATGACATTAACAAGTTTGGTTTCTCCTTAAACAATACTTATTTTGGTAAGACTACGTTTCAGCAACAAGGATTGGATAATAATATATTTACAGAGTTTACTCCAAAAATTGTAACCGATTTGGGGATTAATTTTAGTGCAACTAACAAACTAACTATTGCACTGAATATCAACAACATATTGGATGTATTACCTGAGTGGAGTTTTAAATCTAAGAATGCTGCTGGAGATGCAATTTTGGCAGATGCAGCTCAAGTACAAAATCAGTCTAATTTGATTACGTTTAACCAACGTTATTCTCAGATGACCTACGATGGGTACCATTTTAGTCAATTGGGAACCATGTTGAATTTTTCTGTGAATTACAAATTCTAGAAAACACAACTAATTTAATGGAAAAAGCTACCTATTTTTAGGTAGCTTTTTTTATTGGTAATATGAGCAACTTATACGGACCTAAATTATCCAAGGTTTTCGACAAAATGTATCAAGGGTTTATTGACTATGCTGAGGAATACCGGTTTTACTCAGATATCTGTCAATCAAACCATGTACGATCTGTTTTGGAGATAGGATGAGGAACAGGGAACTTGTCTACTAAATTCACTTCAAATTTTCAGGAGTACTTGGGTATGGATTATAGTGACCATATGCTCTCCATAGCACGGCAAAAATTTCCTAATGGGCATTTTATCCAAGGGGATATGCGAAATTTCAATTTAGATAAAAAAATTGATGCCGCCCTAATAACTGGAAGACCAACCAGCTACCTGCTCACAAGTGATGATATTTTGAGCACTTTTAAGTGCATTTACAATGTGATAAATACAAAAGGATATTTGATTTTTGATTGTATTGACGGGAACAAGTTTATCCCTTATATACAGAAAAATCGAAAGGTAATTCACAAATCCAATGTGGATCATATGGAGTACATTAGAACTTCTGAATGGTACCCCAATGAAAAAGAACCAACTATAATTCACTGGAAATCCTCCTACTATGAACAAAGATGTGCAAATAATCAGTTTTTGGGAAAAGAAACTATTTCTTTCAAGGTCTTTACAGAAACTGAAATAAGGTCAGCACTAAATAAAGAAGGTTTTGAAGTAATGGAAATTAAAGATCGTCTTTCCTACGCCTTTGATACTTTTGTGGTAATAGCTAGAAAGAAGAAATAAAAAGATCCCAAACTTACGCTTGGGATCTTTTAATCTCTTACTTAATTCCCTTAGTCTGGGTGCATAAATCGCTGCTTTGCAAGTAATTCTTCTTCTGTCTCCACATGACTGTCATCTGGAACACAACAATCTACCGGGCATACTGCGGCACATTGGGGTTCTTCATGGAAGCCCATACATTCCGTACACTTATCTGGGGAAATATAATAAATTTCATCACTTATTGGCTCTTGAACTTCATCTGCATCCACTTCGGAGCCATTTGGCAAAACGACTTTACCTTTCAAAGAAGTGCCGTCGCTATATCTCCAGTCATCTGCCCCTTCATAAATCGCAGTGTTTGGACATTCCGGTTCACATGCCCCACAATTTATACATTCATCAGTTATTATAATTGCCATAAATTTCTTTTTCTATTGCTTACTTTTGCACAAAGGTAAACCTATTAAAACACTATACAAAGATAATGACTGAGCTTGAACTGAGATTAGAAGCATTTGTTAAACTTGGTGGTTTATTCCGTGGGTTTTGTGAATTTTCGAAAAATAGTGACCACAATCAAGAAACCGCTAACGAATGGTTTTTGGAATTTGATGAAACTATTGTATTGGCGGGACATAAAAATGGATGGTTCATTAAGGAAAACATACTGTTTTGTCTTGAAAAATGGGGGAAAGTGTTGACCAAGGAAAATCTTAATAAATGGCTATCAGACTATAATATTGATCAAAACAAACCTAAAACTGTAGCTTTAATAATGGCCGGCAATATTCCCTTGGTAGGTTTTCATGATTTCATGGTAACTATTTTAACGGGGAATAGGGCATTAATAAAATTATCCTCCAATGACCATGTTTTACTGCCGTTCGTTATAAAATATTTAACCTTCCTTGCCCCTACCCTCAAAAATGAAATGGTTGTTACCGAAGGAAAAATGGAGGGCTTTGATGCCGTGGTTGCTACTGGAAGTGATAATACCGCTAGATATTTTGAGCATTATTTTGGAAATAAACCAAATATTATCAGAAGAAACAGGAATTCCTTGGCCGTTTTAACCGGTAATGAAACCGCCGAAGAATTACAGGCCCTGGGAGAGGATATTTTTAGATATTACGGGCTTGGCTGCAGAAGTGTCTCTAAATTTTATGTGCCCAAAAACTACAATTTTGACTTCTTTTTTGAAGCGATATATTCTTATAATCCCATAATCAATCAAGTGAAGTACGCCAACAATTATGATTATAACAAGGCGGTATATTTAATGAGTGATTACAAATTGCTCGATAATGGCTTTTTGATGCTCAAGGAGGATAAAAGCTATTCCTCTCCTATTGCCACCGTGTTTTATGAGTTATATGATTCATTGGAAGCGTTGAAATTAAAACTTGATGCTGAAAAGGAAAAAATACAATGCGTCGTTAGTAAAGGAATTTTAGATGCAGAAATTGCATTTGGAGAAACACAGAATCCAAGCTTATCTGACTATGCAGACGGTGTGGATACCGTAGAATTTCTGATAAATGCATAAAATTAGAAGATTATACCCTTTATTTTCGTCATAATTATTGAACTTTACCACATAAACATTTCACCACTCATGAAGAAACATAATTTTAGTGCAGGACCATGTGTCCTTCCACAAGAAGTAATACTTAAATCGGCCGAGGCCATCCAGGATTTCAATGGACTTGGACTTTCGCTCATAGAGATATCGCATCGCAGTAAAGATTTTGTGGCTGTAATGGATAAGGCACAAGCCTTAGCATTGGAACTATTAGGTTTAGAAAACAAAGGGTATAAAGCCCTCTTTTTACAGGGAGGTGCAAGCCTACAGTTTCTCATGACCGCCTATAACTTATTAGAGAAAAAAGCAGGCTATCTCAACACTGGAACTTGGAGTGATAAAGCGATAAAGGAGGCCAAACTATTCGGTGAGGTACTAGAGGTTGGTTCTTCAAAATCAGAAGGCTACAATTTTATTCCTAAGATGTACGGAGTGCCCAATGATCTGGACTACCTGCACCTAACTTCTAACAATACCATTTATGGGACGCAAATAAAAAACTTTCCCAAGGTGAACGTTCCCTTAGTATGTGATATGAGCTCTGATATTTTTTCCAGACAACTTGACTTTTCTAAATTTGACTTGATCTATGCGGGAGCCCAAAAAAATATGGGTCCAGCTGGGACTACTTTGGTAGTTGTTAAAGAATCGGTCTTAGGAAAGGTAAGCCGCAAGATTCCTTCCATGATGGATTATCAGGTCCATATTTCAAAAGAGAGCATGTTCAATACCCCTGCGGTATTTCCGGTATATGTTTCCATGCTAACCTTGGAATGGTTAAAAAATTTAGGTGGTATTCCGGCCATCGAAGAGATTAACAATAAAAAAGCACAATTGTTATATTCAGAAGTAGACCTAAATCCTTTATTCAAAGGGTATTCCGTAAAAGAGGACAGATCTACTATGAACGCTACATTTACGCTTATTGATGATAAGCTCCAAGGTGCTTTTGATGCCATGTGGAAAGAGGCGGGCATCAATGGCCTAAGCGGACATAGATCTGTGGGAGGTTACCGCGCATCTATGTACAATGCTCTATCATTGGAGAGTGTTGGAGTTTTGGTAGATGTAATGAGCGAATTGGAGAGAAAGGCATAATAGCATTATTTTATTAATACGATTATTCAAGATAGATGAGCATGAAAATATTGGTGAACGATAGAATATCACAAACTGGAATCCTGGCATTGGAAAATGCAGGCTTCGAAGTAAATACCACAAAAGTAGCGCAAGAACAACTGATAAATTATATCAATAAAAATTCCATTGACATTCTATTGGTTAGAAGTGCCACTATAGTGGATAAGCTAGTGATAGACAATTGTCCCACTTTAAAAATAATAGGTAGAGCCGGCGTTGGAATGGACAATATTAATGTTGAATATGCCAAACAAAAAGGAATTAAGGTCATAAATACTCCAGAAGCTTCTGCTGAGTCGGTTGCGGAACTTGTATTTGCCCACCTGTATGGAGGTGTACGCTTTGTTTATGATTCCAATAGGAGTATGCCATTAGAAGGCGATAGCAAGTTCAATAGCCTTAAAAAAGCGTATTCCAAGGGATTGGAACTGAAAGGAAAGACCCTAGGGATCATTGGTTTTGGAAAGATTGGTCAGGCAACGGCCAAAATAGCTCTTGGAATCGGGATGAAGGTTATCTATCATGACCATCATAGAGAAGAAACCACGATTACAGTTCCCTTTTTCGACGGGCAATCAGTTTCCTTTGTTTTAAAGAACCATACTATGGAGGATTTGTTAAAATCGGCAGATTTTTTCTCCATGCACGTTCCGGCCCAAAAGAATTACGCCATAGGAAAGAAGGAATTTGAATTAATGAAAGATGGGGTAGGAATCATAAATACCGCACGTGGTGGGGTTATAGACGAAGTGGCATTAGTTGATGCCTTAGAAAATGGAAAAGTGCTTTTTGCCGGATTGGATGTTTACGAATCTGAACCAAATCCGGAGATAAGGATACTTATGCATCCACAAATATCCCTGACCCCGCACATCGGAGGCAGTACGATAGAAGCACAAGATAGGATTGGCTTGGAAATAGCGAATTTAATCATTAATTTATCAGATTAGGGGTGTTAACACCATACCTTATTTTTCATTTTAGTATCTTAGAAGGATAACAATCTTAACCTTAAAAACATGTCAGGATTATTAGAATTATTGGACAGCCCTATGGGTAAACAATTAATTGGCGGAATAGCTGGACAAACAGGTAATTCCGAAGATAAAACAGCTAATGTGCTCAGCATGGCGATGCCATTATTAATGGGTGCCATGAAAAAAAATGCCGCTTCCCCCCAAGGGGCCGAAGGATTAATGAACGCCTTAAACTCCAAACATAATGGAAGTATTTTGGACAATCTTGGAGGTTTGTTCTCTGGAGGTGTAGATCAATCGGTTCTTACCGATGGTACTGGGATTCTTGGCCATTTATTTGGGAATAAACAATCTCTTGTTGAAAATACACTAAGTCAAAAATCAGGTTTGGATGCCAGTTCAGTTGCGGAAATATTAAAAATAGCCGCGCCAATATTAATGGGTTTTTTAGGAAAACAAAAGGCCCAGAACAATCTTAAGGATGCGGACGGCCTAAGCAGTCTATTGGGCAGTATGTTGGGGGGACAACCACAACAAAATCAGAGCCTTATTACCAGTCTGCTCGATTCAGATGGAGACGGAAGTGTTCTGGATGATGTTACTGATATGGTTTTGGGCAGTTCAAAGAAAAAAGGAGGCATCGGGGGTATGCTGGGAGGTCTCTTTGGGAAATAAAAAGGATTGCCAATAAAAATAATTTAACAAAACCATCTACTAGCTCAGATGGTTTTTTTTGTATCTTAATTAATACAAAAGTAGTTTACATGATTTATAAAACATTTCTAAAAATCATAGTTTTCCTATTTGTTTCAATCCTTGCTTTTGGGAGCTGTACAAGTAATAAAAAGGTTTTGGGAGTAACCGATCAAGAAAAAATTGCATTTGACCAAAAAGAAGGGGACACTATCACCATTGCCAATGACAGCTTGGAATATGATATTATCATCATTGAGCCCGGTTATAATTTTTGGTTGCAATCCATTGCAAAACCAAGACAATACTATTCACAATCATTTTTGGAAAATAGGAATGATATTTATGTAAGGGAATGGAATTCTAGGGTATTACAACCACAGCGATATAGTCCAAATCTCTACGAACTACAAATCAACTATGATCCCAATATTGATTATGGTTATGAGGTAAACTACCAACTGTACAATTACTTTGTCTACTTCCAACGCAAATACAATCAACGTTTGGGGCCTTTTGTTCCTAGAATTTAAAAAGATTATCTTTGCCCGAGAATTAAAAAAAGATATGAGGAAACTAAAAGAACGTTGGGATATAGATACCAACTTCGAGGTCATTGTCATTTTTTTAGTATTTGCAATAACCGGTTCCAGTTCGGTTAAAATTGCCCGACCCTTATTGGAATCGATCGGATTTACCAGATCCATTTTTCCTGAAGATGGAATTTATACCTTTCTATATTGGACAGCCAGAATCCTTATCATATTTCCAATTTATCAATTATTACTCGTTTTATTTGGATGGTTATTTGGTCAATTTAAATTTTTCTGGAAATTTGAAAAGAAAATGTTGGGAAGATTAGGCCTAGGTTTTCTTTTTAAATAAAATTATACTTTCCTTAACATCCCATCTTCTTTGAATTTGTTTAGTTTGTGCAGTGGGATTCAGATTAAAAAACTTTTCGTTTGCTGCTGTGGCTTTTTTGTTGATAGCAGCAATTGAGTCCCCATCCTTTATTAAATTATGGCACGCTGTATATGTACACAAGGATTTAAAATGTGATCTGGAAAGCATAGAGCATATCCATAGTCCGGAATTTGATTGTGATTTTCAAAAATTCAACACCGCCCTTCATATTTTCCTTCCCCAGCTTCAATATGATTATACCTTTGTCATCTCTATCAGAGAGGACCAATTTGATTATTATTCCTTCGTAAGTTATTTTCAAAAACTTCACTTTTCCCTAAGGGGTCCACCTATTATTACATAATGACATTTAAAAAAATAATAATCTTTTAAAATGAAATTATGTATAAGTTTTTTACCACAATACTCCTTGTGGTCCTTTATTTTGGATCACAAATCAGTTATTCACAAAATTCAATTTCAGGAACCATAATCAACAATGAAGACCAAACTCCTTTAGAGCAGGTCGAGATATACTTTCCTCAATTGGAAAAAGGCACCTTAAGCAACGAAAAGGGAGTTTATTATCTCAATAATATTCCAAAAGGCCCTTTTAAAATTGTAATTACATATTTAGGATTTCAAACCTTCTCCAAAACGATAGATATTGAACAGGGCGAAAACGTTTTGGATGTTGGCCTAAAGCTCAGTGCCATAGAAATGGAGGAGGTCATAGTTTCTACTCCTTTCCACAAATTACAAAGTGAAAATGTGGTAAAGGTAGAATATGCAAGTGTAGCCTTACTAAAAAAGAAAGGAGCCATAACTTTGGCCGACGGGATCACCAATATTGCCGGTGTAGAAAGTGTGTCCACAGGTATTGGAATTGGCAAACCTGTAATTAGGGGATTGAGCTCCAATAGAGTTTTGGTCTATACCCAGGGCATAAGATTGGAAAACCAACAGTTCGGTGATGAGCACGGGCTAGGAGTCAATGATGCCGGAATTGAGAGCATAGAGGTTATAAAGGGCCCTGCTTCCCTGCTGTATGGCTCTGATGCCATGGGCGGAGTGTTGTATTTAAATCCAGAAAAATTTGCAGCATCAAACTCAACCGATGGGGATATCAACCTAAATTATTTTTCCAATACGGAAGGATACAATGTTAATGCCGGATTTAAAACATCTGCTGAAAACCTTAAATTTATACTTAGAGGAGGAACAACCTCTCATGTGGATTACCAAACTGGGAACGGAGAGCGAGTCACCAATTCAAGATTTAAAGAAAATGATTTAAAAACTGGTCTTGCCTTTCAAGCAACTAAATTTAATACCGAATTAAGGTATAATTATAATGCTACGGAAATTGGGATACCAGAAGAAATAGGGGAACAAACGAAAGAGCGTACCCCGCAATTGCCCTTTCAAAAGATAACCAATCAAATCCTCAGTTCTAAATCAAATATCTTTTTTGATAGGTCGAGCTTGGAATTTACCTTAGGCTATATTTTTAATGATAGAAAGGAATTTGAAGACGACCCCTCTAATGCCGCTTTGGATATGGAATTGTCCACTTTTAATTATAACATCCACTATAACCTTCCAAAGGTTGGAAAGGTAGAAACCATTTTTGGTTTACAGGGTATGCATCAAAACAACACCAATTTTGGGGAAGAAATTTTAATACCTGATGCCCTTACCAATGATATTGGAGCTCTTGCCATGTCCCACATACACTTCAATGATAATAACGATCTTCAATTAGGTTTGAGATATGATCATAGGTCTATTAACAGTGAGGCTGCAGGAATACCAAGTGAAGAGGATTTTATAGCCCAATTAAATAGAGATTTTAGTAGTTTTAATGCCGCGGCAGGATACAAATTAAATTTTGCTAAATCATTTATAGGACGCTTAAATTTAGCTAGTGGTTTTAGGGCTCCTAATTTAGCAGAGCTCACATCCAATGGAGTTCATGAAGGGACAAATAGGTATGAAATAGGTAACCCCAATTTGAAAAACGAACAAAATTTACAAACCGATATCTCCTTGGAATTTAAAAATGAGCATATAGAATTTTATGCAAATGGGTTTTTAAATGATGTGAACAACTATGTGTTTTTAGAACCTACCGGAACTTTTCAGGAAGATAATGCCGTTTTTAACTATGAACAACAAGATGCCCAATTATATGGTGGTGAATTTGGGTTCCATTTACACCCACATCCACTGGATTGGCTGCATTTAGAAAGTAGTTATCAAACCGTAATCGGGAAATTGGATAGTGGAGATTATTTGCCCCTTATCCCTGCGAACAGTCTTACTAATACTATTAGAGTTGAGCAATCCAGCGCTATTGACTGGCTTAATAACGGTTACGCCTTTGTAACGTTAAGGTCGGTTTTTAACCAGAATAAGGTGAATGCCTTTGAAACATTTACAGATGGCTACAATATTTTAAATATTGGAATTGGTGGTAGCATGATCTTATTTAAACAAGATGTAGAAATACGTATCAGTGGAAATAACATATTGGATAAAAGCTATGTTTCCCATCTGTCCCGATTAAAACCTGATGGAATAAATGACATTGGCAGAAATATAAGTTTGGGGCTTAGCCTACCATTCTAATTAATGGTAAGATATCGTATAAAAAAGGGGGCATTTCACAATACTCAATTTTTTATACTTAGTTCTTATTAGAAGTACCGAAACCATAGGTGTTCTGCCCTATAAAACCCTTGGGGAACTCCTCATCCCCTTTAAATCCCAACTCAATAGCTCCACTGTCTTCAGGAATATAATTTGTTTTAAAAATGTAATCCCATAAACTAAGACTTATACCAAAATTTACACCATAAGTACCTTTGGGTAAAGTATATGCATGATGGTAAAGGTGCATTACAGGATTATTAAGAAGATATTTAAGCGGGCCCCAGGTTATTTTAATATTGGAATGATTGAAGTGGCCAATAGTAATGGCAATAAAATGGACGATGTACGCTTGTTCTGGCTCAAATCCTCCTAAAATCATAACTCCAAAAGTCTTTAGAGGCTTATACAACACATTTTCCATCCAATGATATCTCAGGTGTGCAGCAAATCCCATCTCCTTTACAGAATGATGGACTTTATGGAATTTCCACAAAAAGGAATATTTATGAAGTAGGATGTGCGTAAACCACTGCACAAAATCCAAAACCACAAAAAACACAAGCAATTGGAAAACTATGGGAAGACTGCTTAAATCCAAAATGGCCAAGCTCTTGGATGACAATCCAATGTCTTTGAAGAAAACTTCCAAAAGTTTATAAAAACCACTGATTACTATGGCGAAAATGAAAAAATTAAAAAACATATAGAAACCATCCATCCAAAAATCCTTTCTAAAAATGGATTGGTTCTTACGCCATGGGAATAAGATTTCCAAAGCCCAGACCAGTAGGGAAATAGCGATAAGTCCCCAAAAGTAATTGTTGTACCAGGGAACCTCAAAAAGAATGGACCTCCCAGTCCATTGCAGGGTCCCTAAAAAAGAATTTATAAAAGCTTCTGTATATTTTTCCAAAATAAAACGCATTATAGCACTACTATGTTAAGTAGTAAAATAGGCACACTCCTTACAGTCAAAACATTTCTATTTTAAAGGGTACCACTCTATATCCTTTAATACTTCCCTTCTCCCCTTCTTTATAGGTCCATAGTTTTTTGCCAGATACTCAACTATTGGACCTTCATTGTCTCCCAAGTCCCACAAGTTTTGGGTTTTCTGCATCCATCGGATCGTGGCTGTCCAACCTTCTTTGCTCATCCGGTTTTGGGTGACCAATTTTGCGGAATGGCAATTCGTGCAATTATTGATTACTTCCTGCATCCCATCGCCTATAACAAACCCTGTTCTTACATGAATCCCATTTTCTATTTTTTCCGTATCCTCCTCAATGTCAACATATTCAACTTCCTTATTGGGCGCATTAAAAAAGATTGACCCAGCCCCATTATAAAAATAAAGAATGGCAGCAAGTAGGGCCACTATCAATAAAAATCCACCTATTAAGAACTTGTAGCGTGACTGTGGTTTTACTTTTTTCTTTTCCGAATTTGCCATTTCCCTATATTACTTTTACTGCAATTCTATGGCAGGCGTTGTTTAAATATCCTTTAGGATTCCAACCCGGAACTAGCATGGGTTGGGTAGTTCCATTACTGTCAATCGCTTTGGCCCAAACCTCATAGTATCCCTTTTTAGGAAATTGGATTCCGGCCGAAAAATGTTGCCATGCAAGTCGGTTTACAGGCTTTTCAAGGGAACAGGCTTTCCATGTGGCTCCAAAATCTATGGAATACTTCATTTGGGAGACTTCCAGTTCTCCTGCCCATGCATGTCCCCTAATATTCAATTTGGTTCCCAATTCCAACAAAGCACCTGATTTTGGATAGGTAATCAAAGATTTTACCGGCATGGATTCTATAATAGCCATCTCCGAATCTTTCACAACCTCACCTGGAGCTACTGGATTTTTTGGTACTCGATAGGAAGAACCGGTCATTTTGGCTCCATCGTGTTCTATGTTCCGAATGCTGATTCTATTTATCCATTTTCCCGAAACGGATGCAGGCCACCCCCCTGCCACCAAACGCAACGGATATCCATGGGCTAGAGGAATATCTTTCCCGTTCATTTGAAAAGCCAATAGAGTTTCATCCATTAACGCCTTATCTATGGGCATTCCTCTAGAAATAGGCTCTTTGTTAGGGTCCCTAGTCAAATGTAGATCTGTGGCATGGTATCCTATATAAACGGCATCCTGTTTTACCCCAACATCCTCTAAAATATCCTTTAGTCTAATGCCTGTCCAATTGGCACAAGATACGGCGCCAATCGTCCATTGATTGCCCTTGGCAGGAGGATCAAATTCACTGCGTCCATTCCCACCGCATTCCAACGTAAGTTGATAGGTAAACGTTTTAAACTTTGTTTTGAGTTCTGCTAAGGAATATGTCTTTTTCCTTTTTACAGATTCTCCATCGAAAGTAAGGGTCCAGTTTTCAACATCAATATTATCTGGAATCAATCCATTATTTCTAATAAACATGGATTTATTAGGGGTTACCCTATCATCCAATAGATGTGCCTTAGCCTCTATATTCCAAGGCTTGTCATTTAAGATCACCATTTCCTTATCCTTGGCGAACATCTTAAAAGGATCATTGTCCTGAAGGGCAATGAGGTTGTAATCCACAGGTAAAGTGGAACCAAATACTATTTCCGTTCCAATGATACCCGACATGGCTCCTAGGGCCACAGTACTTACAAAATTCCTTCTCTTCATAATTCGGCAATTAGCAATAGTATTTAAGCTATGAAATAAAAATAATGAATTCATAACGAATTCAACCTTGTTCTAAGTCCAGGTAAGCATTTAGACATTAATTTTTTTGAAGTACCACTGTGGTCATACTTCTTACATCATGGACATTCGTTGTTTTTAGGGGTTCCAAAAAAGTAAGATTAAATTTGATCATGATATTTTTTAATAGTTCCCTTGTCAATAAAAACCTTTGAGAACCGTCAGGAAGGAAAAAAATACCATTCCCTTCGGCAATGATCAAATCCTCTATTCCTATATTGGAGGCCATACGAATGAATATACTGCCATTAACCTTTAACACCCTCACCAATTCGCCAATCATGTCTACAAAATGTTTTTCGTTCCTTGCAAAATGCAATACGGCATTGCAAACGATATGATTGAACTCACCCTTGTAATAAGGCATCCTATCTATTTCTGATACCAGGAACTGTTTATGGGATGCTGCATATAATTCTCTTACCAATTCAATTTTTTCCACCTCATTATCTACGGCCCAAATATCAAATTGATTGTGATAAAACCAATACATATTTCTTCCTGTTCCACAACCGGCATCCAATATTTTGTCTTGCTGGCTATAGCGTCCTTTAACAATCTGGTCCAGCAGATAAATATCGATGTTACCCAGGATGTTTTTTAAATCTATATCGGTCATTGATCTACAATATTCACATTAAGTCACTACATAAAAAAAGACCCAATCTTAGATTACTAAGGAATGGGTCTTTAAAATTAAGATTTTAATAGGTTAAACTTCTATTACCTTACCTTTTCTTGATGCTTTTCTCACATAGGTATAGAACCACATTAAAGTAAAAGAGGGAATAAAATCCAACCCGGGCACAAGTTCTTCCAAGAAGGTAACTACTCCGGCAACTTGTCCCATTTTACCTTTATACATTCTGGTCATTAACCATCCGGAAATAGGCGCCCAAATAATATCTGAAAACTCCCCTATTCCAGGAATTAAAAAAGAAACCATTCCCATGGCGTCAAATGCAAGACCCAGAAAAAGATTTCTTATTTTATGCTTTTCAATAGTTGACATATTTAAAAATACTGTTTATTGACTATATAAATCAATAAAAATGCCAAATACTTAAGATAACTTCCTGCCAATTAAATTTAGAAATTCGTTTCGAGTTTCTTGTTTTTCAAACTGTCCCCTAAACCCGGATGTGGTTGTTACGGAATTCTGTTTTTGCACCCCTCTCATCATCATACACATATGGGAAGCTTCAATGACAACTGCTACCCCTTTAGGTTTCAAGGTATTGTTTATACACTCTAAGATGTCATGTGTTAATCGTTCTTGGACCTGTAATCGTCTGGCAAAAACATCTACAACACGTGGTATTTTACTCAACCCGACAATATGTCCATTAGGGATATACGCAATATGGGCCTTTCCAAAAAATGGCAGCATATGATGTTCACAAAGGGAGTAAAGTTCTATGTCCCTTATGATCACCATATCATCATAATCCTCTTTGAACATGGCGCCCTTTAGTATTTCTTCAGCATCTTGCTTGTAGCCCTGAGTTAAAAACAACATCGCTTTTGCGGCGCGTTCAGGTGTTTTAAGCAAACCTTCGCGGCTGACATCTTCACCTATTTCCTCAATGATTCTGGAATATCCATCTTCAACTTCTGAAGTAATTTCAACATTGTACTCTTCTAAACTTTTATATGGAGACATATTCTAAAAATATAATTAAAGTAATTTATTGCTGTAATATTTTTCTAGCTTTTTAATTTTTGGATCTATGATCACTTGGCAATATCCCTGTGCCCTATTATCATTATAATAATTTATATGATCTTCCTCTGCATGATAAAAGGGTTTGGCCAAAGTAACCGCTGTTACCACTGGTTGACCAAAAACATTGTCTTGGTTTAGTTTGGCTATAAATTGTTCTGCTATGACTTTCTGATTTTCATTTTGATAGAAAATCTCACTCCTATATTGGGTGCCCACATCATTTGCCTGACGATTCAAAGTTGTGGGATCGTGGGTGGCAAAAAAAACCTCCAACAAGGATTTATAATCTATCTCCATGGGATCAAATATTATTTTAATGCCTTCTGCATGCCCTGTCCTCCCCGTACAAATTTCTCTGTAAGCCGGATTTTTGATTTCACCACCAGTATAACCTGGTATCACTTCTTTAACCCCACGTAAACGTTGAAATACGGCTTCGGTACACCAAAAACATCCGCCGGCAAGCACTGCAATATCGAAATTAGAATCACTCATAAATAATTGTTTATCAATTTTAGACAAACGTTGAACAAACTTATTCATTTATTTACTTAATTCTTTAAATAAAATGATAAATCGTTCTTAATTTTATCTATCCCTTGCTTTTAAGCTGTTCTCACTTCATTTAAGTCGTTAAACCAGGCAATACCTATCCTTAACATTTCACTAATTATATAACCAACATACCACGGCTAATTTTGTAGTGTTGGGCTTTATGATTACTTTCAACGCCTAAAAATAACTCATGATACAGGCTTCCAATATCCAAAAATATTATGGTGATCTCCAAGTTCTTAAAGGAGTGGACCTACATATTAAAAAAGGTGAAATTGTTTCCATTGTTGGAGCTTCTGGGGCTGGTAAAACAACCTTGTTACAGATTTTAGGCACTTTGGATAACCAGACAAATAAAAACGACAGTGAGTTGCTCATCAATCAGACCAATGTAACATCCCTTAATGATAAGGCCATGGCTAGATTTAGAAATGAACACATTGGCTTTATTTTTCAGTTCCACCAACTTCTTCCTGAATTTACAGCTTTGGAGAATGTTTGTATTCCTGCTTTCATTAAAAAAACGGCCAAGGACCAAGCTGAAAAAAGGGCTAAAGAACTTTTGGACTTTTTGGGTCTCTCCCATAGATATCATCATAAGCCCAGCGAGCTTTCTGGAGGGGAACAGCAAAGAGTGGCTGTGGCAAGGGCCTTAGTGAACAATCCTTCAATTATTTTCGCCGATGAGCCCAGTGGTAATTTAGATTCTGAAAGTGCGGACAACCTTCACCAACTTTTTTTTAAATTGAGGGAGCAATTCGGACAAACATTTGTCATAGTAACACATAACGAAGAACTGGCGGAAATGGCTGATAGGAAATTGGTCATGGTTGATGGCCTCATTACTACCTAAGTATGCTTTACAACGTTTGGAAATATATAAAAAACCCAGTGTACCAGGAGTATAAAAATGCCTCCAGTACCTATAAAAAAACTATTTTCTTTTCTTTATTGAAATGGAGTCTGTTTTTTAGCCTTTCCATAGCCATATTAAACCATGCCCTAGCCGAAATACTTAACTTGGATTTTGGGGAGCATACCTCAGAAAAATTATTCTCACAATATTCCATTTGGGCCATTTTCCTATTTGTAAGTATTCTTGCCCCAAGCATGGAAGAACTATTGTTTAGAGGTCCTTTGGTGTATTTTAGGGACAGTCCCTATTTTAAATATGCCTTTTACATGTCGGTCTTGCTTTTTGGTGTTGTCCATATTTTTAATTTTCAAGGAGATGCCCAGCTTTATTTTTTTGCCCCTTTGCTCATTGCGCCCCAACTTATAGCAGGTATTTTTCTTGGATATATCCGAGTGAAATTAGGGCTCAAATGGTCAATCTTGTTGCATGCTAGTTACAATACTATTCTGATTGGTCCCGTTTTATTGCTGAAAATTCTAAATATCCCCATGGAATGAATAAAACCGAATTAAAGGAGTTTTTGGATGCCAAAGTAGTTCAATACAACCGTCCCGAATTTTTGGAAAGCGATCCCATAAGAATACCTCACCTTTTTACCCTAAAGGAAGATATTGAAATCAGTGGTTTTCTTACCGCGACCATAGCCTGGGGTAACCGAAAAAGTATCATTGCGAACGCCCAAAAAATGATGGAATTGATGGATCATGCGCCACATGACTTTATAAAAAACCATCAAGAGGACGATTTGGATAGGTTGCAGCATTTCGTGCACCGGACTTTTAATGGTGAAGACCTGGTACACTTTGTAAAAAGCCTCAACCATATTTATCAAAACCGGGGTGGCCTCGAGGGCGTTTTTATGAACAATATTCATAAAAAGTCCATTCAACCAACCATTTCCAAATTCAAGGAAGTGTTTTTTGAAATCCCCCACCCATTACGCACCACGAAACACGTATCCGATCCTCTAAAAGGTTCTGCAGCCAAAAGGATTAATATGTACTTACGATGGATGGTCAGGGACAATACGACTGGGGTGGATTTTGGTTTGTGGAAAGACATTCCCACAGCCATACTCTCCTGTCCGCTGGATGTGCATTCAGGGAATGTTGCCAGAAAATTGGGCTTGTTACAACGTAAGCAAAACGATGCCAAGGCCTTGGCCGAATTGGATCACAGTCTACGCAAGTTAGACTCAAAAGATCCAGTAAAATATGATTTTGCACTCTTTGGCTTGGGTGTTTTTGAAAAGTTTTAATCAGGATTCAACATTTAAAAAATACCGGTAATTAATTAGGTAAAATTAGGGATAAGAATAATTACTATCTCTCTACATCAAAATTTATAATAGTTTTAACAGTTAACACAAGTATTGCTTTACGTCTTTCCTTTATTAATGGTTAAATTTAAAATCTTAAATAATAACCAAAAACTATGATAAAAAAAACTACCTTTTCTGTTCTTCTTATTTCATGTGCCTTCTTTCTTTCAAATGCCCAGGATAGAAGTTTGCCCATTGATACTACAGTTGTCACACAACATAGTGTAACCGCGAATGGGGCTACATTCAGTTACACAGCTCAAACTGGAACACAGCCCGTTTGGGACGAAATGGGAAAGCCCATAGCTGCCCTTCACTACACCTATTATACTAGAAATAATATAAAGAATAGAGAAGAAAGGCCCTTGGTCATATCCTTTAATGGCGGACCAGGTTCCGGTTCTGTTTGGATGCATTTGGCTTATACGGGGCCCCGAATTCTAAAAATCGACGATGAAGGCTTTCCTGTACAACCTTATGGTGTAAAAGAAAATCCTTTCTCTATTTTGGATGTTGCGGATATCGTATATGTAAATCCAGCGAATACAGGATACTCAAGAACCATTCCTGTGAGTGGTAAGGAAGTTGATAGGTCTAAGTTTTTTGGCATCAATGCAGATATTAAATACTTGGCAGAGTGGTTGAACACTTTTGTTACAAGAAATAACAGATGGCGTTCCCCAAAATATATCATAGGAGAAAGCTACGGTGGCACAAGGATTGCAGGTCTGGCATTGGAACTACAGAATAGACAATGGATGTACCTCAATGGGGTAATTATGGTATCCCCGGCAGATTATAAAGTAATACGCGTTGGCGGACCGGTATCCGCTGCCTTGAACTTACCGTATTTCACCGCGGCGGCGTGGTATCAAAAAGCTTTAGACCCTGCCTTGCAGCAGAAAGATCTTCTGGAAATCTTGCCGGAATCCGAAAATTACACCTTAAACACCCTTATTCCTGCTTTGGCAAAGGGCGGTTTTATTTCGGATACAGAAAAAATGGAAGTCGCCAAAAAAATTTCCTATTACTCAGGACTTACGGAGAAAGAGATCTTGGAACACAATTTGGTTGTCCCTACCAGTTATTTTTGGAAAGCCCTCTTAAGGGATAAAAGCGGATACACTATAGGTCGTTTGGATTCCCGTTATTTGGGGATGGACAAGCAGTTGGCAGGTGATTCCCCAGATTATAACTCTGAGCTCACATCTTGGTTGCACTCCTTCACTCCTGCCATTAACTATTACCTACAGGAAGAATTGAAATTCAAAACAGATATAAAATACAATATGTTCGGTCCAGTGAATCCATGGGATGATAGTGATGATGATACTAGGGACAATTTGAGACAGGCCATGGCACAAAACCCTTATTTAAAGGTGATGTTCCAATCTGGGTACTACGATGGTGCCACCACCTATTTTAACGCCAAATACACCATGTGGCAGATTGATCCCAGTGGAAGAATGAAAGATCGGTTTAGTTTCAACGGTTATAGAAGCGGGCATATGATGTATTTGAGAAGGGAAGACTTGAAAAAAGCAAATAGCGATATAAGGGAGTTTATTAAAAATTCCAGTGCTACAGGCAAATCTGCCAAATATTAAAAATATAGGATGTGGCAGCCCACAAATTTGGGCTGTCATATTTTTTAATCTTTTTGAGGTATATCTTTTCAATTTTACACCTGGATGCTAAAATGTATATATTACTTTGAAAACAAAAGGAACCATATGATTATGAAAATCACAGGGTCCTATATTTTTCATGACTTTATTCAAATGCCCGAAATTATTTTGCAAGCTTGTGAATCACAAGGGATTTACAAAGTACTTCTTTTGGGAGATGATCTAAAGAATACAAATGGGTCCACTATTGATCGATTTTTTATTGGAGAAAAAATCGCAGAGGTTTTACGTTCTAAAGTAAAACTTGCAGTCGTTTGGCCCCCTGACCACATGGACAAACTTACCGAAAGTGTAGCGGTCAATAGAGCTGCATATATGCGAATGTTCGTGGAGCCAAAGGAGGCAAAAAAGTGGTTGTTGAATAAAGATGCCAGAGAGCCCGGGGAATTGTTCAAGCAATAAATATTCTTACTTGTCAATTACTGTTACTGTTATACCTTTTTCTTCCAATTTTTCAATTAAGGATAAGGATATTCCCCTATCTGTGATAATTTCATCTATCTGGTTCAGATCACAAATTTTAGCAAAACTTTTTTTTTCGAATTTTGAAGAATCCACTAATAAGATTATTTTTTATGCTGCCGAAAACATCTTTTTGTTCAACTTCGCCTTCTCTAAATAACTGGTAATCAACCCATAGTCCAGATCAATACCATCCACACTAAAAAACCATGTGCTACAAGAAATGTTATCTAGCATAATTACCGACCTCAGAAGATGCGCTTTGCCGCACGTACCCTCAAAATTGCGGCACTTCTACTTCCTTGTGTTTAATAGTTTACAAGGTCACGTTTAAAAAGGATGTGACAATCGTGAGTTTTCCTATTGTCCTAATATTATTCGCCAAGGGCTGTGCAGTAATACCAAAATCAATCATCATGGAATCATTTTCAGAGATGAGAAGGGCTTCTGCTTCCGCTAATTCAATTATTTGTATTACTATTGAAATGATTTAAAATCGAAATGTGTGAATATTTTTAGCAGGGAATCTATCCTCGAAGGATTAAAAAGCACCAAAAAATGGGATGTGATTATTATTGGTGGCGGTGCAACAGGATTGGGTATAGCCTTGGATAGTGTTACTAGGGGCTATAAAACATTATTATTGGAACAGGTAGATTTTGCAAAAGGGACCTCCAGTAGAAGTACAAAATTGGTACATGGCGGGGTTCGGTATTTGGCTCAAGGGGATATTGGATTGGTAAAAGAAGCCTTGCATGAAAGAGGTTTAATGCTAAAAAATGCTGCTCATCTAGTAAAGAACCAATCCTTTATCATACCCAATTATAGATGGTGGGGAGGTGTTTTTTATACCATCGGCCTGAAAATATATGATTTATTGGCGGGAAAACTGAGTTTAGGAAAATCGTCCCATATCAATAAAAAAGAAACCCAAAGAAGATTAAGCACGCTTAATTCCTCACATTTAAAAGGAGGCGTTGTATATCATGACGGTCAATTCGATGATTCCAGATTGGCTATTAATATAGCCCAAACAGCGATTGAAAATGGGGCTACCCTCCTCAACCATTTTGAAGTGCAAAAATTGACCAAAGATGATACCGGTACAGTTAACGGGGTAATTGCAATTGACAGGGAGACTGGGACAACTTACACGCTAAAATCAAGGGCCATAATCAATGCCACAGGGGTTTTTACTGACGAAATCTTAAAAATGGATAATGAATATGCCAAAAATATGGTGCGACCAAGCCAAGGGATACATTTGGTTTTGGATAAATCATTTTTACCTGGGGATGACGCCATCATGATTCCAAAAACAGATGATGGCCGGGTTTTGTTCTTGGTGCCTTGGCATGATAAGGTTGTGGTTGGGACTACAGATACTGTTTTGGACAGTCATAATCTAGAACCGATTGCCTTGGAAGAAGAAATCAAGTTTATTCTCACCACTGCCAATAGATACTTGACCAAGAAAGTTGAAAGAAAAGATGTTCTGAGTATGTATGCCGGACTAAGACCATTAGCAGCCCCACAAGATGAATCCGAAAAAACAAAGGAAATATCCAGAAGTCATAAAATCATTGTTTCCAATTCCGGGCTTGTCACCATAACCGGAGGTAAATGGACGACCTATCGAAGAATGGCACAGGATACATTAAACAAAGTAATTGCATTAGGTAAATTGGAAAATAAAAGCTGTAGGACGGCCAATCTTGCCATACACGGATCAATGGAAATTAATGACCGTAGCAATCACTTGTATGTCTATGGAACGGATTGCAAAGCAATAGAAAACTTAATCCAAGAAGATCCAAAACTCAGAGAAAAATTACATCCAAAATTGGATTACATTAAGGCAGAAGTGGTTTGGGCCGTAAGAAATGAAATGGCCCGGACCATAGAAGATGTTTTGGCCAGACGCGTTAGAGCATTATTTCTTGATGCTAGGGCGGCGGTTGAAATGGCCCCGACAGTTGCAGATATTTTGGCAAATGAACTGGGGAAATCAACGGATTGGAAAACAACCCAAATTGAAGCATTTAAATCCGTAGCAAAAAACTATATCTTATAAAGCCAACCAACAACTTAAATGAGTAACCGTTAGATTTTGATTAAATCTTTTTTAAATTTAGTACATGGACCAATATATTCTTGCCCTTGATCAGGGAACCACTAGCTCCCGAGCTGTTATTTTTAATAAAAAAGGTAATATAGTTTCCACTGCTCAAAAGGAATTTACCCAATATTTTCCAAAACCTGGCTGGGTAGAGCACGACCCAATGGAAATTTGGTCTACCCAAGCTGGGATAGCCGCGGAAGCCCTGGTGAAGAAAGGATTGAACGGGACTAATATTGCGGCAATTGGGATAACCAACCAAAGGGAAACGGTGGTGGTTTGGGACAGAAAGACAGGAGAACCCGTATATAATGCCATTGTTTGGCAAGATAAAAGAACGGCCGAATATTGTGATGAATTAAAAGCACAAGGCTATTCCGATCTTATTAGAGAAAAAACGGGTTTGGTCATCGATTCCTATTTTTCCGCGACCAAGGTAAAATGGATCTTGGACCATGTGGAGGGAGTCCGAAAAAGGGCCGAAGCTGGAGATTTGGTCATGGGAACCATTGACACGTGGTTGATATGGAAGATGACCTTAGGAGAAAAACACATTACGGACGTTACCAATGCCTCTAGAACGCTTATTTTCAATATCAATACCATGTCATGGGATGAGGAATTATTAGCACTTTTTGATATCCCCAAAAGCATGCTTCCGGAAGTTAAACAGTCCAGTGAGCTTTACGGACATACCTCGGGAACCATCATTGCTAGCAAAATTCCGATTGCTGGAATAGCGGGGGATCAACAAGCCGCCTTATTTGGTCAAATGTGCACCAAACC